>JAQXRI010000014.1 GCA_029218445.1 Prevotellaceae bacterium
AAAAGACAATCATGTCAGACATTAAAATTGTAAAGGTCAACGACAAGCGAGGATTGGAAACATTCATTCAGTTCCATTATGACTTGTATAGGGGAAACGAATACGACGTTCCAAACCTTCATAGCGACGAAATAACAACCCTGTCGAAAGACAAAAACCCCGCCTTCGACTTCTGCGAGGCACAGTATTTCCTTGCCTACAAGGAAGGCAAGGTGGCTGGGCGCGTGGCTGCCATAATTAACCACAAGGCCAACAAACGATGGCAACAGGAGAGAGTGCGCTTCGGATGGATTGACTTCATCGACGACATCGAGGTGACAAAGGCTCTGTTGAACGCAGTAGAGCAGTGGGGACGTGAACGCGGAATGAAAGAAGTGGTAGGACCATTGGGATTTACCGACATGGATCCAGAGGGAATGCTCACATGGGGATTCGACCAACTCGGCACGCAGGCAACCATATACAACTATCCCTACTATCCGCAGCACATGGAGAAAATAGGCGGTTGGGAGAAGGACAACGACTATGTGGAGTACAAAATGTATGTGCCGGAAGAAGTGCCGGAAAAATACACCAAGATTGCGCAGATGATAGAAAAGCGCTACAACCTGCACGTGAAGAAGCTGACACGCAACGAGGTGTTCAAGCAAGGCTACGGACAGAAGGTGTTCAGCATCATCAACGACACTTTTAAGGACTTATATGGCTATTCGGAGTTGTCGCAGAAACAAATTGACCACTACGTGAAGATGTATCTGCCTATGGCCGACCTCAACCTCATCACCCTTGTGGAAGATTGGAACACACCCGAAAAGAAGGTGGTAGGTGTAGGCATCACCATCCCCTCACTCTCACGAGCCTTCCAGAAGTGCCGCAACGGCCGACTGCTGCCCTTCGGCTGGTGGCACGTGCTGCGCGCCTTGAAATACCAAAAGACAGAAGGCGTCGATTTGCTGCTTATGGGCATACTGCCCGAATATCGTGCCAAAGGAGCCAATGCCCTGATGTTTGCCGACCTCATTCCATGGTATCAGAAATATGGATATAAATGGGGCGAGAGCCAAGTGGAAATGGAAAGCAACGAAAACGTGCAAAGCCAATGGGGACCTCTGAAACCCGAAAACCACAAGCGAAGAAGGTGCTATATTAAGAAAATAAGGGGTGGAGGTGAGAGGTGACCCCTCACTTCTCACCTCTAAAAATTATCATTATGGACGACGAAATACTACAATCGAAACAACAAGAAACGGTGGAATACACCGACGACAACATACGACACCTGTCGGACATGGAACATGTCAGGACACGTCCTGGCATGTACATCGGACGACTGGGCGACGGACAATTGCCCGAAGACGGCATCTACGTACTGCTGAAGGAGGTGATAGACAACTCTATCGACGAGTTTAAGATGCACGCAGGCGACCGCATCGAGATAACCGTCGATGAGCAGCTGCGCGTGACCGTGAGAGATTATGGACGCGGCATACCACAAGGAAAACTCATTGAAGCGGTAAGCGTGCTCAACACTGGAGGAAAATATGACTCAAAGGCCTTCAAGAAAAGCGTAGGACTTAACGGAGTGGGCGTAAAGGCAGTAAACGCGCTCAGCTCACACTTCGAAGTGCGCTCCTACCGCGACGGAACGGTGAGAAAGGCAACATTCGAAAAGGGGCAGCTGACATCCGACACTACCGAGCCGACTGACGACGAAAACGGAACATTCATATTCTTCGAACCCGACGCCACGCTTTTCCTCAATTATCAGTTCCACGACGACATAATTGAGACGATGCTCCGCAACTACACCTATCTCAACACGGGGCTTGCCATTATGTACAACGGCCGACGCATACTTAGCCGCAACGGACTTAAAGACCTGCTCAACGACAACATGACGGGCGACGGTCTCTATCCCATAATCCACCTGAAAGGCGAAGACATCGAAATTGCTTTCACTCACGCCAACCAGTATGGCGAGGAGTACCATTCGTTTGTCAATGGTCAACACACCACTCAAGGCGGTACGCACCAAAGCGCATTCAAAGAGCACATAGCCAAGACGATAAAGGAATTCTTCAACAAGAACTTCGAATACGGCGACATACGCAACGGCCTTGTGGCGGCCATTGCCATAAACGTTGAGGAGCCAATGTTTGAAAGTCAGACGAAAATAAAACTCGGCTCGCTCACAATGGTGCCTAACGGAGGAGTGAGCATCAACAAATATGTGGGCGACTTCATAAAGACAGAGGTTGACAACTACTTGCACAAAAATCAGGATGTTGCCGACGTGATGCTGCAAAAGATTCAGGAGAGCGAGAAGGAACGAAAGGCAATGGCGGGAGTGACGAAACTGGCTCGCGAGAGGGCAAAGAAAGCTAACCTGCACAACCGCAAGTTGCGCGACTGCCGCATACATTTCAGCGACGCCAAGAACGACCGCAAGGAGGAAAGTTCTATCTTCATCACCGAGGGTGACTCGGCAAGCGGAAGCATAACGAAAAGCCGCGACGTGAACACACAGGCGGTTTTCTCACTGCGCGGAAAACCTCTCAACTCGTTTGGCTTGACAAAGAAAGTGGTGTATGAAAACGAGGAATTCAACCT
>JAQXRI010000015.1 GCA_029218445.1 Prevotellaceae bacterium
GCAGCGTGAAACTAATGAGAGTTATATAGCTAAGACAGAATTGACATCAACATTATGATTTCATGAGGAAAGAACTAAATTATACCATTCATACCATCGTGGCAGTTGGCATTATGACAGCCACAGCATTGGTTTCATGCAGCCGTGGGATGAACGCCTTCGACGACAGTGCCTACAACACAACGCAGTCGGAGAAGTACCAAAAGGGATGGACCGAACAATTCGGGCCTACCGACCCGCAACAGAACTGGAACATGGCAACAAGGACAAAAGCCACGGTTACCATACAGGAAGACGCATTGGCCGAATATATAATAATGGTATATGAGTCGAACCCTCTGACCAACGTCAACGCAGCCCTACTGAGAAAGGTAGAGGTAAAGACAAACGCAGCGGGATATGCCGCATCGACATTTGATCTTGACGTGCCAAAAGGCGAAAAGATTCTCTATGTTGCAAGAATGGACAGCCACAACCGACGCGTATTCAAGACAGCGGAAGTTACGGCCGACGGACTGAGCGCAGCCTTCGGATATACCTCGACAGAACAGGCCAAGACAAGAGGCTTGACTTCAGGAGAAATACCAACCATGACTTCGCCCTACTCGCTGACGGAGGTCAACGAAATGCTTTCGTCGGGACGCAACATTAACGACGGAATGGTGCCAAACATGTATTGGATAGAAGGAACCAACAAACTTCAGGATGGAGCGACATTGGGAGGCATCGGCTACTGGTCGGACACATATACGGCGGTGCTGACAAGCGAACTGACTGTAGGCCAGTCGTCGCTGAACATGACCAACGTGTGGCGAAAAGACACCAACGCGACCGACTACATTGGCAACCTGCTTGGCACGGGCAAAAGGGTAAGGCTCGTAGTGGGCAACGGAGGAATACTGAAATTTGCAAACAATCCCGACATACTGGGCATCGACATAATAATAGCCGACGGAGGAAAGGTGCAGTTTGACAATCAGGCTACACTGAAGGCAAACACGAGAATAGTGATAATGCCAGGCGGCGAGCTCACATCGAACAGCCTCATCGACTTTACGACAGGCGAGCTGATATACAACAACGGCACGCTGACCACTACAAGGCTCAACATCAACTTCGGGCCGGTATATAACGGAAGCAACGGCGTGATAAACGCCACAGAAAGAATAACGCTGGCCAACACCACTGAAACGACAGTGCTGACAAACTTCGGCCACATAACTACGAAGCGAATAACCGGCGACAAAGACTATCAGCAGGCCGGCACCGACTGTCAAGGCACGGTGAACAACATGTGCAACATTACAGCCACAGAGGAGTTTACCGTAAACTACCTCAATCTTGGAGCCAACTCTGAAATATCAACTGAACTGATGAGCTTCCAAGGCGGCGTAACGCTTCGTGAAAACTCGATATTGAGAAGCAAGCGACTGAGAATGAACCTTACCGATATAAAATATGTGGGAGCATCGACAGGAGCAGCCTTGATTTCGACCAATAAAGTGGAATACGTGAATGTGGGTGACGGAGCGCACCACATGTCGGGAAACATTTGGTTTGAGGCCGACGAATACGGCTCGACCGACGAAGAGAAGGCAAACTTCGCCAACACCATTCTCGAAACGGCAACGGCAGGCAATCTGTTGGGAGTGTCGAAAGTGGGCGAGGCAAACATAAGCATAGCAGGCGATGCCGACGGATGTATAGCCATAGGCAACACTCCATCGACACCCGAACCGCCACAGGACACTCCAGGACTTTGGATAATAGCCTGTGAAGACCTCGGCAGCACCGACGACTACGACTTCAACGACATTGTGATAAGCGTAGCCTACGAACCCGGCTCGACAACAGCCACCGTAACGCCATTGGCGGCAGGCGGCACGCTGGAAGCCCACGTGTATTGGGGTGAGGAAGACCTGGGCGAGATACACGAATGGCTCGGCTACTCAAAGGGCGACAACGGATTGTACCCCATGATAAATACCGGCGGCACCACAACAGGCAGCGGCACACCAAGGACGCTGAACGTGGGAAGCAACTTCTCGTTGGCCGACAACATGGGAGGATTTAACATAGTCGTTACCAATCAGCTGCAGACGATACGCATCAGCGGACCGCAAGCCGGAAAGGCACCACAGATGTTCCTCGTCAAGGGCAGCTGGAGATGGCCAAAGGAAAAGGTCAAGATACAAGCGGCATATCCCGACTTCGGCAAATGGAACGGCGACGCATCAAACATCGACTGGTGCAAGAATCCGGCAAATGGGATAATTTGGAATTAAGACATATCATTTAAGCATCATTAATAGAATCTATCCGCGCAACTTCACCCGTGAGGGCCATAGGTTGCGCTTTTTTTATAGTTAAAAACCATAAAAACAGAACAACGAAAGAATAAAATTATTACCTTTGCAGACGGATTGGAAAAAAATTAATGAACAATAAACTAAGACAAAGCTATATGAGAAAAATCCACCACCTTAACCATGTTTCATTGCTTGCCGCAGTAGCTGCCATACTGACGACATCATGCAAGCATGACCAAATTGAGCAGATAGACTTCAACGCTGAACTGAACAAATATGTAGGTACATGGAACGACAGTATCAAGAGTTCTATAGACCCTAACCACGACTGGAATACCTCCATAACGACTACAATAACCGTAAATTCGGCTTATGAAGGCACTTTACGCATATTCATGGAGAGAGTCTTCGGCAACACTGCGGCCTCACTCGTGACACAGGACATAGCCAAAGGCTCCACCGTGTTGACCATAGCAAAGCCGCAGAACGCCGACACGCTCTACGCCGTGATATACGACACAGAGGGATATATTAGGGAAATGCCATTTGAGGCAAAGGAAAGCACGCTGACCGTGGATTTCAGCGAGCAGAGCGCCAACCTACCCGCCATGGCCAAGACAAGGAGCATCACCAGCGCATTCAACTTTGCCAATGAGCTCAACGACTACAAAAACGGCATTCCCAAAGGCACAAAAAACTCAAACGCCTATCAGGGACAAGCCGACAACTACAAAGTAAACAAAGCCGACAGCAACGTCAACCTTTATAACGGCAACTGCAACCTGTACTTCGGCAGCGGCGACTACGACATTGCCAACTACTTCTATGCAGGCTACAACTCAAACGTCTATCTGCTGCCCGGAGCCAAGGTAAAGCTGCACAACATGAGCGACGGTTGTCGTGTGTTTGTGGCCGAAGGCGCAACGCTCGACGTCAGCGAGTTTGACTTCAACTCGTCGAGCCATGTCTATAACCGTGGAACCATAAAGGCAAAACGATACACCATAAACAATTCGGGAATACTGTTCAACAACGGCACCATTGAGGCCGGCGACCTTTACGTTGCCAACTGGAACTCGCAGTTTGTAAACGCCGGCACGGCCAACCTCGAAAGCGTCAACATCAATGGCGGCTCGCACCTGAAGAACATGGGCACGATGGACATCACAGGCACGACAAACATCAACAGCAACAACAACAGCTGGGTGAACGACGGACAATACACCACCAACGACTGGATATACACCGATGGCTCGTACGACGTGATAAACAACTGTCGGCTGACAGTGAAAAACCTCATGAGCATAGCCACGGGCCAAAGCTCAAAGGGATATTGCGACCTGAAGATGGATGGCGGTTCGAGCGTAGTGACCAAGGACTTCTACATCGACAAGGGCTATGTCTCGATGGGGTCAAGCAGTTTGCTGAAAGTGACGGGCACCGCCTACATGAACGTCACCAACGCCTACTACGGATTCTATGGCGATGGCAGCAGTCCCTCAATACTACAGGCTGCCAAGATAGTCAAGGGCGACATGTATGGCGGCAACCAGGGCAACGCCAACTACATAACATATTCGGGCAACATAATAGTAGCCACCGACAGCCACTTCGCACAAGGCTTCAACGGAAGCATACCTTTCTACACACTGGCAGGAGGCGCAAAGATGGCAAGCTCGCAGAACGGAGCCAACGTCAACATTCCGTCGGGCACCTGCACACCGGGCTACACGGGCACGAGCACCCCTCCATCAATACCCACAATGAACTATTTCTACGCCTATGAAGACATGGGTGGCGAGGGCGACTTCGACTTCAACGACGTTGTATTGGGAGCATCGGCTCCCGTCAACGGCAAAACCACGATAACGCTGTTTGCCGCAGGCGGAACGCTTAGCACCAAGGTGTATCTCGGCACTCAACTGATATGCAGCGAGGTACACGAAAAGTTTGAAGTAAGCAAGGAGACAATGGTCAACACATTCAGCAAGAACGAGAAGCCTGCGCAAGTGCTTGGCACCTTCAACATTCCCAAAGGCCAAACGGCAGCCACACTCGATCTGGCCATCTCGGTATATAACGGCCACCGCTCAGTTACGATAGAGCCAAACAAGGAATACGGAAAGGTGCCATTGGCCATAATGGTAAACGGCAACGGCTCAAGCGGACTTTGGAACTGGCCTAAAGAACAGCAGAGCATTACCATAGCTTATCCGCAGTTCTACGAGTGGGTGTCCGACAAGACCACACGCATCGACTGGTGGCGATGAGAAGCCGCAGGCGGCGTCAGTTCATCGGATACACCGACTCTCTGTTGGGATAGTGATACCAACCTTGGGCTTCCGTGTTGTTGCGGTTGCGCGCCCATGCTCCAAAGGAGTACTGTCCCTGCTGATAGGCACCTTCGTAGTAGTTTACGTCCGACGAATACTTTCCTATTGGCGTTCCCTCTATGGGATATTGTATCTTGTCGGGCACCATAAGCGCCCATGGAATATAGCCGATGGTGGTGGGATAGTCGTTTATTGCACGCATACCGAAGAACGGATGCCTGTGTATCTCATAGAACGAGGCATTATAGCTCGTAGTGATGAAGATGTCGAGGTTGGAGAAATTGAAGTCGTTGAAGGCCTCGTCGTCGTTGAAGGCAAGGCGGTATGTCGAAACCTTTACGTCGGCCTTCTCCCACTCAGGATCATCCATTTCATCGAGGGTGTTGATGGCATAACGAGGCACCAACGTGCCTGCAACGTCCAGTTTTCCGCCGTTTAGTGCATAGTGCGAGTCGTTGAACAAGTCTATGCGCACACAGCCGTCTTTGGTAAGCCTCACCTCACCCTTTGGGTCGTCGAAGAAGACATCGCCATACCTGTAGTATTTCCATTCCGCACGGGGCATGGTGAAAGTCGGCGAAACCATATTGGGCTTTATGTCGGCAAGACGCATTGAGCACGCCAACGGCCTGTTGCCTCCCGAAGCTCTCAAGCGCACGGTAATGTCAATATAGTTGGCCGAATCGTTCATTGCCTTAGCACTCTTGCTGTAGCTTACACCAAGCACGAGGTCGTTGAAGTCGAAATCACCGCTTTCAGGATAGGTTTCCTCAAAGCAAAAGGTATATTCCACGTCGTTTGGCTGAGTCAACAAAGGCGGTACTTGGTTAAAGCCGGCTTCCGACTGAACATAGACCGTATTGTTTGTTATGTTGTATAAGCCTCGTGCCACGCACACGTCGCGGTTGTAAACCACGACATATACAGCTGAACTACTGTCGTCCTTGCCCAGGTTGAACTTCAGCGATCCATAGCCGCTGACTACGCCCGAAGCCAACCTTGTAGCTTCGCGTGGACCAGTAGGATCGATATCATATATGGCGATGACATATTCACCTTCAGGCGACGCCGCAAGGTCAAACACGGCCGTAACCGTCTTCGTCAAGTTCCAATCGTGCAAAGTATCAAGTTCCGACACGGGGAAGGAGTTCGACAACAGCTCTTCATAACGGTGCTGGTCAAAATAGTCGTTTTTGCACGATGGCATGACGAATGCCGCCAAAGCCAACAGTGCTGATAATATAACCGTTGTTCTTTTCATAAACATTATTATATATATAAGATGTATTAGAGTGCAAAGATAATGGAAAAATACGACTATTAACATACTTCAGCGTTAAAAAAAGCAAGTTTTGACGAAAACGCTTGGAAAAATGAAAGGAAACCACTAATTTTGTAGTCAAATAGATGTAATTTATGAATGTAAAGATAGAAGAATCATGGCGACAGCAACTGGCCGAAGAGTTCGACAAGCCCTACTTTGCCAGTCTCGTAGGCTTTGTGCGCCAAGAATATCAGCAAACTACATGCTATCCGCCTGGACAGCTAATATTCAACGCCTTCAATTTGTGTCCTTTCGACAAGGTGAAGGTAGTAATCATCGGGCAGGACCCATACCACGAGCCGGGTCAGGCCCATGGACTCAGTTTCTCGGTAAACGACGGCATAGCTTTTCCGCCTTCGCTTGTCAACATATTCAAGGAGATACAGGCCGACCTCGGCACGCCGATGCCTGCCAGCGGAAACCTTACTCGATGGGCTCAGCAAGGAGTGCTGCTACTCAACGCCACGCTCACCGTCCGCGCCCATCAAGCAGCAAGCCATCAGCGCAAAGGCTGGGAGGAGTTTACCGACGCTGCCATTAAGGCCCTCAACGCGCGACGCAACCACATCGTGTTTATCCTTTGGGGCGGCTATGCTCGCAGCAAGGCACCACTCATCGACCCCTCGCGCCACCTGATACTCCAGTCAGTCCATCCCTCGCCATTGTCGGCCAACCGAGGCGGCTGGTTTGGAAACCACCACTTCTCACGGGCAAACGACTATCTGCGAGAGAATGGAATGGAAGAAATAAGATGGTAAGATAACTTCAAAATACTGAGCAAAAAAACATGTTTTTCCAAATTGACAACGTTCTTGTAACGACCGACATACTTACCGAAAAGTTCTGCTGCGACCTCGACGCCTGCAAGGGGCAATGCTGTGTGGAAGGCGATGCAGGCGCACCCGTAACACTCGACGAGGTGGCTGCGATAGAAAACTCGCTCGACACCGTGTGGAACGACCTCACGGCCTCGGCCCAAGCCGTGATAGACAAGCAGGGAGTGGCATATACCGACCAGGAAGGCGACCTCGTGACCAGCATCGTTGGAGGCAAGGACTGCGTGTTCACATGCCACGAAGACGGCTGCTGCCTCTGCACCCTCGAAAAGGCTTACAGGGCGGGCAAAGCCAAGTTCTGCAAGCCCATCAGCTGCGCCCTATACCCCATAAGGGAGGTGAGACTGAGCAACGGACTCATAGGCCTGAACTACCACCGCTGGGCAGTGTGCAGCGACGCAGTGAAAAAAGGGAAGGAACTTGACCTTCCCATCTACAAATTCCTGAAAGAACCGCTCACGAGGCGGTTTGGCAGCGAATGGTACGAGATGCTCGAAGAGGCCGCACGCCAGTTTGCCAGCCAAGAAGGCGACTAACAAGAACTTTTGCCAGCCAAGAAGGCGACTACTAAGCACTACGACCTGCGATATACCGTAGGCGACACGCCCACATGCTCGCGGAAAAACTTCCCAAGGAACGACTGGTTGGGAAAGTTCATTTCTTCGGCAATTTCCTTTATCGACTTTGTCGTAGTCTTCAGCATCACCCTCAGCTCAAGAGTCACATAGCTGTCAACCCACTCGTTGGGCGTACGTCCGCTCACGACCTTCACCGTTTCGGAAAGGTATTTTGGCGTTATGCACAACTGTTCGGCATACCACCCCACCCTTCGCTCATGTCGAAAATGCTGTTCAACAAGGTGGATGAATCGGGTGAAGATTACATCTGCGCGTGACTGCCTTCGGCTTTCGCCTTGCTGCACTCTTACTATCACGTTGCTAAGGTCGTAGAACATGGCGAGAATCAGAGTCCTTACTATGTCGCGGCGGAAGCGGTTGTCCACCTCGCCCATCTTTCCTTTCAGCATAAAGAAATATTCGGTAAACAGCCTCACCTCGTCTTCCTTCAGCGTCACCACAGGATGGCTGCGTGCAAAGCAGAACAGCAGCGACACGTCGCTTACGTTGCTCATCACCTCGTAGAAGAATCCCACCGACATAATCATGAGCAGCCCGTCGGCATCATCGCTGGCCTGAAAGTTGTCAACAATATGCCTGTCGGAAATAATCACCAAGTCGTTTTGTGTTATTTTCAGCCTCTGCGTATCTACGGTAAACTCACATTCGCCACGTGTGCATAGAGCCACGAGAATGAAAGTCATTCTTCGCGGACTTGTGGGCATAGAGCCTTTGTTGAGCTTGTCGCTCAGCAACACCTCGCCGTCGATAAAGTCGGCATGGCTGTGGTCCACTTGCGTCAGCCGCAGGCTGAGGTCTATAATGTTTTTGTTTTGCATAAAATAATCGTCCTCGTCAGTTTTTTATAGCCACATGTAAAAATGGGCAGACAAATTTACTAAAAGTAAAGCAAACGGTAAAAACAATCTCTATTATTTATGCTATATTAACACACATACATATATAAAAAAACACCCGCGTCATCTCGACGCGGGGCTTTACCTAATAACTAACCTTAAATCACTAACTTTTTTTTAATTTAATGCAATTAACAACTTACCAAATCAATGTAACTGTATGAAAAACCATTTACTGCAATTCTAAATATATTAGCAGTTAAAGCTAAAAACCAATGTATGAATATTAAAAGTAACGTCTTTGTCTTTTTTCTGGTGCAAAGGTAGCAATTATTTTTGAGACCAAGGGATAATTATAATGAAAAAAGGACAACAAAATGACATTTTTGGCCATTCCATCGTATTTTCATAGTTTTGAAGGTTTTAATATTAACGTGAATTCGACGAAATTCACGTTGGTATTAAAAAAGTGCCCTCGTCGTTTATGGCGGCGAGGGCTGAATTATACAGATTGATAATAAGTTAAATAAACTATTTCTATTTCTCTGCGGGCTGGTCGGCTTCCAATGGCCAATAAGGATTCTGATACAGCGGACTGTTTTCCTTTGTGGCATAGTCAGGAGCGGTCAGCAGGAACTGCTTCAATGGCAGTGGCTGCAGATAGTGGGCCATGTGCCAAGTGAGTCCATTACGATAGTTGTTGCTTGCCGACATGTTCACCTCGTGTGGACGATAGTACTCGCTAAGGTCGGGTGAAGAAACTGTTGCACTGGTTGAACCATCGGCACGGAGATTGTAGCCACCGTCAACATAGAGTTGGTTTTGCTCGCTGTTCCACAAGTGGATACCTTCGATGTGTGCAGGGTTGTTCATAAGCTGGTCGTAAGAACGCCAACGCTGGAGATCCATCTGGCGGAGTCCCTCGGCGATGAGTTCACAACGACGCTCACGACGAATGTTGTAGAGCACCTTGTCGGTAAGGAGCTGGCCGGCAGTGTATGCACCCCAGTCAAGAGCTTCCTTGTTCATGTCGGTAGCGGCGATGGTTGTCTGTGGGTCAATGGCCTCGCCGGTAAATCCTGCACGCTCACGTACAATCTTCCAATATTCAAGTATTTTGCCTGAAGAAATGTTCTTGTTAAGCATATATTGGGCTTCCATGTAGTTGAGCAGAGCCTCGGTGGCACGGAAGATGACGGCACCGTTGGCACAGTTGCCGTTGCCCGTCTGCGACTTGTCGAACGTGCCGCCCTTGCGCAGAGCATAGCCCGTTACATAGTTCAACTCTGAGTTGTTGCCCATGATATCGGCCAATGGCTCTTCCAGAACGTAGTGGTCTTCAGGAGCACTCATGTTCTTAAACACATTCACCTGCCCCGGCTGCTTGAGGAAAATGGTGAGGCGTGGGTCGCGATCGACGGCTACCTTATTCACTGTACCATCGTCATACTTATAGCTTGAAGCGTAGATAGGCTTACCGTCCTTCATCAGATAGCTCTCAATGAGACTTCTGGTAACGCCAACACCATAGTCGCCATGCTGTATGGCAACCTCAACGCAGTTGACGATGCCAAGGCTCTTGCTGTATTCACGCCAAAGTAGAACTTCAGGTGTTCCCGACATGTCGATAGATCCCCAAATGTTGAAGTATGGGTTTTCAGGGTCGCCCTCCTTCTGAGGAACACTACCAGTGTTGGTAGCAAGCTGATTCTTATATTTCTCGGCAACAGTCTCGGCAGCCTTTGCGGCAACCTCGAAGAAGAATTTTGCCTCTTGCTCGATGCTTCCGGCCGGATATTGATAGCCTGAATTATAGTCTTTATTGGCACCTGGCCAGCCCTGTCCCAGAGGAACGAATGGAGTTCCGGCGAAGTTGGTCAGCCAAGAACCCTCATATAGAGCCACGCGCGACTTCAGCAGATTGGCGACATCGGGAGAGATGCGTGTGTGGCGCTTCTCAAAGTCGCTCTTCAAATAGGTAAGTGCCGTGTCGAGGTTGTTGATGATGAAACGAGCCACCTCGTTGCAAGGACGACGCTTGTTGGCTGCAACGAGAGTTGCTTCCTCATCAGGCAGAGCCTCTGTCACGATTGGCAGGTCGCCCCACTTCTGAAGCATGTCGAAATAGCAGTAGGCGCGCATGAAATAGATTTCGCCGATGTAGTGACGGACATTGGCGTCTGCTCCATTTATTTGCTTGTTCTTGTATGCAGCAACTACATTGTTGAGCTGATAGTTGATGTTGCGTATGTTGCCCCAGCTCCAGTTGCCGTTATCGTTGCCTGTCTTCCAAAGTCCATTGCCGAACTTGCTGTCGGGCCACCAGTTCACCTGGTTGTCGGTCTGAACGTCATTGGCATAAATGCCGTAGCTCCAGTTGCCGTGTCCCGGCAATACGTCCTGATAAAATTGGTTGGCGGCAGCTTCAACCTTACTCTCGTCAGAGAAGAATCCTTCTGGCGTAAGGGACGATGGCGGCTCCTGCTCAAGAAAATCGTTGCATGAAGTGGCAGTTGCCACAAGAGCCAAAGCCATGAATGATAATTTATATAGTTTCATAATGCTTGTCTTTTTATTTTGTAATTGTTCACTTTTCACTATACACTTCTCACTTAGAATGTTACGTTAACACCAAACGAATAGGTACGCTGCAGAGGATAACCGTTGCTGTGGTCGGTACCTATGGTTTCCGGGTCGAACTGGTCGGGCAGACTTGTGATGGTGAAGAGGTTCTCCATCGACACGAAGAAACGTACATTGTTGAGTCCTACGGTTCTCAGCACATTCTTCGGCAGGGTATAGCCAATCTGCAGGTTCTTCAGACGTACGTAGGCTGCATTGAGCAGGTAGCGTGTCTGTGCCTGAATGTTCTTGTCGCTGTAGAGTACGCGTGGAAGCCATGCGCCGGTGTTTTCTGAACGGTAGCCGTTCTGTACTGACCAAGAGTCGCCGTCGCGGAAGTAGTCGTCAACACCGGTAATACCAGCTGCCCACCATACGCCAGAGTTGGTTGTACCGAAGAGGTATTCAGCGCCACCGCCCCAAGAGCCAGTGAGTGCGAAGTCGCGCTTTAATACACCCTGGAAGAATGCGCTAAAGTCAAAGCCCTTCCAGCTTGCATTGAGGTTAAGACCAGTGAGGAAGCGAGGAGTAGAATTGCCTATGACCTTGAGGTCGCCATGGTCGTCGAGAGTTTCGGCGCCACGCGAAATCTTACCGTCACCGTTGAGGTCGGCATACATGATGTCGCCTGAAGCCCAGTTGCTGCCTATTGAGCTTTGGTCAACCTTTGCAAGATGAGCGTCCATCTCTTCCTGAGTCTTTGCGAGTCCTGCTGTCTCGAAGCCCCATATCTCATTGATGTAGCGTCCGGCTATATAAGTATAGATGTTGTTGGTAGGGTTGTTTGGATAGCGCGTAATCTTTGTACGGGCGTCAGAGATGTTGAACGTTGCACCGTATGAAAGGCCGTTGGCAAGACGGTCGCGCCATGTCAGCTGGAACTCCCAACCAGAGGTACGGAGGTCGGTGTTGTTGGTAACGGGCACACCAGTACCAAGTATTGAAGGCAGTTCAGGAGCGTTGCCCACCATGTCCTTGGTGTTGCGGATGTAGTAGTCGAACGAACCGGTCAAACGGTTGTTGAACAATCCGAAGTCAAGACCGATGTCCCAGCTCTCGATGCGTTCCCATGTGAGAAGTGCCGAAACGAGGCTTGGAGCTGATGTGACGTTAGGCTTCTTGCCGTTCTGCAGCCATGAGCCTGATGCGGGATAGTAGCCTACGGTCTGATAGGTCTGATACCAGTTGTTGGTGTTCTGGTTGCCGAGCGAACCGTAAGAGGCACGAATCTTCAAGGTGTTGACAGTGTTGACGAGTGGTTCCCAGAACTTCTCGCGTGCCACGTTCCAACCGAGTGATACTGAAGGGAATGTCTTCCACATGTGGTCGGTACGGAAACGTGATGTACCGTCGTGACGAATGTTGAACTCGAAGAGGTAACGCTCGTCGTAGTTGTAGTTCAAGCGGCCGAAGAAACCTGCCGTCTGCCACTGGTTGCGTGCGCCGTTGACAGAAGGAACAATCTCCTTGCCGTCGTAGCCAAGACCTGAGGTGAGGTCGATTTCAGGACGTGTGGGATCGAGTATGCCGTTGCGCTGAACGCCAAACACGAGCTGCTTAAGTTGCTCTGCCTGGAAACCACCGAGTACGTGGAAATTGTGGCGCTTGGCAAGCTGGAATGTATATTCGGTGTAGGCCTGGAAGTTGAAGTAGTTCTCCTTCTTCAAGTCCTCATGAACGTTTGAGCTCTTGTCATAAACCCATGGGTCTCCGTTCTCGTCGTAGTTGTATGTCATCTGCTTCTCCCAATGGCGAGTACTGTTGTCTGTACGATAGGTAAGGTCGAAGTGTGTCAGCCAGTTCTTTATTGGCTCAAGCACGAAACTCAACTGGTGAGTAAGAATGTCACGCTGTGTAAGGTCCTGACCCGCTGTGGCAAGACCAAGGGCAGGTGACGGAGAGTCAACATAATGGCCGTTGCGGTCGTAGAGAGGCAGTATAGGCCATCCCTGACGGGTCATGTCGTTGTAGAGGCTCTCGGTCAGCTTAGAGGGACGCTCAAAGTCGGTGCGTGCCCAACGCATGTTGTAGTTCATCTTCAGCCAGTCGGTAATCTTGATGCCCAATTTGGCTGTTCCAGTGTAACGATTGAACTTATCGTCGGCGAGCTTCATGAAACCGTTGTTGTTCAGATAGTTGAACGAAGCATAGTAGTCAACGTCTTCTGTACCGCCACTTACGCTGGCATTATGTTCCATAGAGAATGTCGAGGTCTTGAACACGGCATCGTACCAGTCAACGTCGTCAACACCATTGCCGTAGCCATCGGCATATACGCCATTGACGGCTTCAATGCCATAAAGTATGTTGCCATTGGCATCCTTTCGAGTGCCGGGACCTATAGGTGTGGCCTCGTGGTAAGCCTTGATTTTTGCCATGCGCTCGGCATCGAAGAATGTACCCCAACCAGAGTTGGCGTAAGCATCGTTGACCCAAGAAGCATAATCAACGGAGTTCATCATGTGCTTTTGGCTGATGAGGTTGCTGAAACGGAAACTGTTGTTGTAGTTAACAGTTGGCTTTCCGCTCTTACCTTTCTTGGTAGTTATGAGAATAACGCCGAAAGGCGCACGCGAACCGTAGATTGAAGACGCTGCGGCATCCTTCAATACTGAGATGTTCTCAATGTCCTGAGGGTTCACTGTGTTGATGTCACCCTCGGCACCGTCAATAAGTATAAGTGGCGAACCACTTGAGCCTTGTCCTATAGTACCAGTACCACGCACGTTGATGCTCGTCGTAGCGTCCATAGAACCACTTGACGATGAAATCTGCAGACCAGGCATCATACCTTGCAATGCTTGAGCAGCACTTGTTACAGGGCGTTCGGCCAAATCGTCACCATTCACCATAGCGACGGCACCGGTCAGATTAACCTTCTTTTGAGTGCCGAAACCTACTACGACAACTTCATTGAGTGAATGGGTGTCATCTTTCATTACAATTTTCATCGGAGCAGCTGTAGCCTTTACAACAATTGGCTTCATGCCGACATACGAAATCTCAAGTTCTGCTCCTGGAGTTGCGTTGAGTGTAAAGTTTCCGTCGAGGTCAGAAATTGCCCCCCCCGAATTAGCTCCTTTAACCTTAATGGTAGCACCTATTACGGCCTCACCACTTTCGTCAACCACTGTACCGGTAATCTTACCGACAGACTGCTGTACGCCTTGTGTAGCTTGAACTGCATACATCTCTTGTGGTGTCAGCGTAAGTCCTGCTGCCAGCGCCATCAAAAAGACGGTCGTCTTCGATGGTAATGAAAATGAATGTTGTTCCATAAACATTTAGTTTAATTGTTTGCTTAAGTTTATTTAGTGTCTTTATTAGTATTTAATTTTATGTCATTTACAGTTAGCACATGCGTATTTACACAATGTAAAACGTGGACAACAATGTTGTTTTGGGTGCAAATTTCGCTCTTTTTTCGCAACTTTGCGTCCCCAATAAATCATTTTAGGTACATAAATAGTTATTTACGGGTATTTTTTAATAAATTTCCCATTCTTCCTGCCAATTTATTACAGGCACGTCGTTTTCAAAGTCAATGGGCAGCCAAATGTAACGTGCATCGCTTGGATGTTTGGGGCGCCAAATGTCGGCCATGAAGATATATTGGTCGCCACGCTGAAGTATATATGTTGACTGACCACCAAACGTAATGTCGGCCTTTGGCCCACGGCATGGGTTGGGGTGTTGTTTCCAAGGTCCCCAGATGCTTGGAGCCGAGAACATGCGGGCCATGTTCGGATCCCAGCCAGTGCATCCGCTGGTTATCATCCAATAAGTGTTGCCGCGTCGGAAAATGGCAGGAGCTTCGTTTTGGCCACCGGGAGCCACGCGAGTGTAACGACCGGTATGCGCCGTATAGTCGGCGGTCAATTCAGCAATATGCAGCGTCAGATTGTCTTCAGATGAAAAAATATGATAGGCACGTCCGTCGGTATCTACATAAAGGGTCATGTCGCGAGCCATCTGTCCCGCAGGCAGCTTATGTCCTTCGGTTTCGTGAGCCACAAGGTCGCGTTTCAGGAATAGGCCCTTCTTGATGGCATTACGCCAAACGGGAGTCCACCATTCCTTATAGTTTTCGGCATTCAGTGTATCGAGCATGGCGATGTCGTCGGCAGTGAACTCTACGGGATATAGTCCGGCATTGGCACGGTCGGAACGCAAGAACTTGAAAGGACCCTTAGGAGAGTCGCTCGTGGCCACGCCATAGCGAGCCTGCCAATAGCCCTCGCCCTTCATTTCGAGGTGGAACCACATTACAAACTTCTTTGTAGCCTCATTGTAAATCACCTTTGGTCGTTCAAGCACGCATCCACGCTCAATGTCATGCCCTTTCTCGTCAACCACGCTCAAGGCCACGCCTTCGTAACGCCAGTCGGCAAGGTTTTTCGACGAATAGCAGGTGACTCCCACCAGGGCGGAACTTGTGTCGTCAGCCTTATGTTCACCATACCAATAGTAAGTGTCGCCATGCTTCAGCACACCGCCACCATGGGCATTGATGTGGATTCCCCGGTTGTCTTTCCATATTTCTCCCGGCTTGATGGTTCCCTTAGCCATAGCAAGGCATGGGAACAGTAACAGTATTAGTACAGATAAGAATACTTTGTTGTTCATAAGTTTTTTATTATAGAGTTAGATTTTCGTTGCAAAATTAGTGGATTATTGGATTAAATGTGGCTACATAAAATGATTTTAGGGACAGAAAACGTTATTTCAAGCATCAAAAGCATCTTTTTTGGGCAGAAAGCAATAATATTTGTCTTTTAATGACGGTCTATTGATTTTTTTTTGTAACTTTGCCACAACTAACAACTATTAAGGAAAGTCCATAAAACTGACGATGAAAACAGCAACGACAATTATCCTATACTTATGCACAGCATTGTTTGCCCACGCATACGACTTGCCAAACAACGACGAGCATATTATAAACAACGCCGCACAAATAAGCATCCACGCCTTTGACAGCGACGAGTCAGGACGCTTGATGATTGACCATAACGGCATGTTGTGGATGGGTTCAAGCAATGGACTCATATCGTTTGACGGCTATCTGTTCAAATCGTACAGGTCGGATGCCTTCACCACAGGCATTCTGCCAAACAACGTCGTAATATCGCTGACCGAAGACCTTGACGACAATATATGGATTGGTACGCGCGACGGACTGGTGAAAATGGACAGAAGAAAGGGCCTGTTCAAAACCTATAGGCTGCCGGGAAAGAACCAAAGAATTATATATTGCCTATACACAACCAAAGACGGAACGGTGTGGATAGGCACCGACGGAGGCCTGACGAGATACGACAAGAAGACCGACTCGTTCTACACTTACAACATCGACACTTACTATAGTGTAAAGTCGATAAAGGAAGACCAAAAGGGCAACCTCTACATCGGAACATGGGACTCGGGATTGATGCGCCTCCGTTCTGACCGCACTACCATTGACCAGTATCCACCGCTCAACTCCCTCAACTCGGCCTATTCGCTGTTCAT
Source organism: Prevotellaceae bacterium (assembly GCA_029218445.1). Lineage (GTDB taxonomy): Bacteria > Bacteroidota > Bacteroidia > Bacteroidales > Bacteroidaceae > Prevotella. The sequence continues at coordinate 16,410 of JAQXRI010000015.1, forward strand.
CGACAGCCGCCAGCGACTTTGGATAGGCACGTGGGAATACGGAATGGCCATGATAGAGAATCCCGACAACTACACGAATCCCATAATCAAACGCTACTACGCCCCTGGAAGCACGCTGAAGATAGTGAACAACATCATTGAGGACCCGCTGACCCACAAGATTTGGGTTTGCGGCAGAGAGGGCATCGGCATATATGATGAAGGGGAAGACAAGTTCAGACTGTTTGAGAAATACAAGTATTGCGGCGACATAGTGACCGACAATCACGGACACATATTCGTGGCAACCGTGGAAAACGGAATACTCAAGCTGGACACCAACCCACGTGAATATAAAGTATTCCCTCTTAACGCTACTGCCGAAAGCCGTCCGGCAGGCAACATTGAAAGCATGTACACAGCCGACGGACGATGGTTCTGGCTCGGACTTAAGCCATGCGGATTGGCACTTTACGATTTGCAAACTGGCAACACCTTATACAATATGGACATCCCGCTGCTGAAACGCCACCCCGAGGCCGCCAATATTACCAAGGCCATCGTACCTTCGATAATAGGCGACAAGGGGAAAATATGGATGGCCAACAGCAGCTATGGATTATATATGGTCGATGGAGACGACATCAGGCTGATGAACACTGAAAACACCCATTTCATCGTTGACGATTACGTCAACTGTCTTTTCCGCGACCGCGACGGCAACATCTGGGTAGGACAACGAGGCGGTCTGAGCGTGGTGTTCCCCGACCTTACAGGCAAACAAGTCATACTTAAGGACACAAAGAGAAACTACTCTGTGTGTGATGTGAGAAACATCAGCCAAGACAAGAAAGGCAACATCTGGATAGCAACCGACAATGAAGGAATAATAAGACTTACGGGCAACCCACGACAGCCCAAGGGCATAAGGACAAAACAATACAGTCCACGACACAACAACTTTGTGTCGAGCGAGGCCATGCAGTGCCTTGAAGACTCGCGCGGAAGGATGTGGGCGGTATCCAACGGCGGAGGACTGTTTGAATACAACGCCGCCACCGACTGTTTCGAGCCGCGCAACATGGAGTATCATATCACAGCTTCACGCATGTGCGCCATAACAGAAGACAACTTCGGCTGCATTTGGGTAAGTACCGACAAGGCGTTTCTCAAGCTCAACTTCAGCAATGGCAAGACTCCTTCCATAAAAACATTCCCCAACGAGGACGGGCGTGGAAAACGGCTTGCCTCAATGAACAACATCTACAAATGGGGCAACGAACTGTATTTAGGCGGCAACAGGGCTCTGCTCTCTATTACCCCCAAAAAGCCAAGAACTCAGGCAAAGCCCATTTCGAAACTCATTGTCACCGACATATACATCGACGACCAGCCTATAAAGTCAATTGACTCTCTTTTGCATCGGACAATCATCGATGACACGCCGATATATGCACAAAAAATCACCATTCCACCGACAATAAACAAGTTCTCCATAGAATTTGCACTGCTCAACTATTTCAACCAAGACCAAACGAGCTATGCCTATTTCCTCGAAGGATATGACAAAGATTGGCACTACATTGATGCCACTTCAAGAAAAGCCACTTTTGAAAATCTTCCTTGGGGAGAATACAAACTGTACATAAAAGCAACAGACAACTCGGGCAATACGCAAGAGCTGCCTTATGGCATCAGCATACACATACTTCCACCATGGTACGCCACATGGTGGGCTTTCGGTGGCTATATTATCATGCTTGTGGTTGTCATTTTGGTTTGCGTCATGTGGTACAGAAACTACATGTGGACTAAAAACCGACTTCAGATGGCCGTCGTATTTACAAACATCACACATGAGCTGCTGACTCCACTCACGGTAATAAAGGCTGTGGTTGACGAGGTGAAGGCGGCATATCCGTCACTCGGCAACGAGCATGAGCTCATCAACAGCAACATCAACAAGATAACACGACTGCTCCGACAAATACTTGAAGTAAGAAAGTCGCAGGCAGGACAGCTGAAGATAAAAGTGAGCCAAAACGACCTTGCCGGCTTCATTTCGAACATCTGCCACAACCTGCGGCCTATGGCTACGGCCAAAAACATCGACCTTACACTAAGGTGCGACAAGCCTGAAAGACTGGGCAAGGCATGGTTTGACACCGACAAAGTAGAAACAATACTAAGCAACCTCATCTCAAATTCCATAAAATACGGGAAAGAGAAGGGTGTGGTAGAAATCACCTTGACGCAAGAAAAAGGACAGGCCACAATCACCATAGAAGACAATGGAATAGGCATGAACCGACAACAAATGAAGAACCTCTACACCCGTTTTCTTGACGGCAACTACAGAAAGATGAAAACCACCGGAACGGGCATAGGACTCTCGCTCACACACAATCTCGTGCAACTGCATCACGGCACGATAGACTGCAGAAGCAAGGAGAACGAAGGTACACTGTTCACCATAAGCCTGCCAATAGAGAAAAAAGCATACGCTGACAACGAAATAGAACAGACAACGACAGAATACCTTGCCACAAAGGCCCTGGAAGAAAACCGCATTTCGGGCTACTCGCTGACAAGTCGTTCATCAACAGAAGATGGCGGCGACCGCGAATATACGGCATTGGTTGTGGAAGACAACGAAGAACTGCTCAACCTCATGAAGCACCTGCTTAAGAAAAGGTACAACGTGCTTACCGCCAAAAACGGCAAGCAGGCATTGAGGATAATACAAAGGGAAGAGCTCGACATCGTAATATCGGACGTTATGATGCCAGTAATGGACGGCATCGAACTGACAAGGCTGATAAAGAACGACAAGAACTATGCCCAACTGCCCGTGATACTGCTGACGGCGAAAACGCAGGAAGAAGACAAGAACAAAGGCTACGAGATGGGGGCCGACGACTACATCACCAAGCCCTTCAACCTCAACGACCTGATGCTGCGCGTGGAAAACATTATAAAAAACCGCTACCGCATAAGGGAAAAGTTTAAGTCGCAAACCGAATACAAGGTAGAGGAGCAGCACTACAGCAACCCTGACGAGGCTTTTGTAGAGAAGGCCATCGAGTGCATAAAGAACCATTTGGAGGATGCCGACTACGACCGCGAGTCGTTTGCCAACGACATGTGCATATCGTCGTCAACACTATACAACAAGCTGCGCGCCATTACGGGACAAAGCGTCACGGGATTCATCACCTCGGTAAGACTGAAGGAGGCCTGCCGAATAGCACGCAGCACGCCGGGGATATCGGTAACGGAACTGTCGGTGAAAGTGGGGTTCAATACTCCAAAATATTTCACCAAATGCTTCAAGAAAGAATTTGGCATGTTGCTGAAAGAGTATCTTGAGAACGAAAGCAAACAAGAGAAAAAGGAATAAAAATCAAGCAATTATGAAAATAGGCATTTTCTGTTCAGCCAACGACGACATCGACGCTGAATATTTCAAAAAGACGGAAGAACTGGGACGCTGGGCTGCCGAAAACGGACATACCATAGTGTTCGGAGGCTGCAACATGGGACTAATGGAATGTGTAGCCAAAGCCGCCAAACAGGCCGGCGGCACTACTATAGGCGTTGTGCCGACACTCGTGGAGGAAAGAGGGCGCATCAGTGACTGGCTCGACGTACACATCCCTTGTGCCGACCTCAGCGACCGCAAGCAACTGCTGATGCTGCAGAGCGACGTCTTCGTGGCACTGCCAGGTGGCATAGGCACACTCGACGAGGTGTTCACTGTTATGGCCTCGGCCACAATTGGCTATCATTCAAAACGTGTGATACTCTACAACATCAACGGCTTTTGGAACAGCCTTATAGCAATGCTCAACGATTTGGAAAGAAAAGGTGTCGTACGCGGACAGTGGCAAAAACATCTCACGGTTGCTGCTACACTGGAAGAAATTAAAAATATATGTTAAATAATTGTCGCGTCAATAATTTTTAAACCATAAACAAATGGTCGCTATATAAAAAATGCGTAATTTTGCAGCCTGAAAGATTTTATATATACATGATATGCGTAAAGTAATAGGTATAGGAGAGACTGTGCTCGACATCATTTTCAAAAACGACCAACCCATCAGCGCCGTTCCAGGAGGCTCGGTGTTCAATGGTCTCATCTCTTTGGGACGTGCAGGCGTTCAAACTTCATTGATAAGCGAAACCGGCAACGACCGCGTTGGCCGCCGTATAGTCAGTTTCCTTGAGGAGAACGGCGTCGATGCGTCAAACGTCAACATCCATAAAGACAGCAAGTCGCCACTGTCATTGGCATTTCTCAACGACAACAACGATGCCGAATACGTGTTCTACAAAGACCATCCCCACGACCGCCTCGACTTTGACTATCCTGAGGTGAACGCCGACGACATTGTGATGTTCGGCTCGTTCTATGCGGTCAATCCCGTCATTCGCCCGCAAGTGGCAGGATTCCTTGAATATGCCAAGAGCCACGGAGCGATAATATACTACGACGTCAACTTCCGCTCGTCGCACAAGAGCGAGGTGATGAAGATAACGCCCAACATGCTTGAGAATTTCGAATTATGCGACATTCTGCGAGGCAGCCGCGAAGACTTCGACGTGCTGTTTGCGAAAACCGATGCCGACTCCATCTACCGCAACAACATATCATTCTACACCCGTAACTTCATAATGACCCAAGGCGCCGAGCCGATAGAGCTAAGGGCCAACGGCGGCATAAGCAAAAGCTACGCCGTGGAGCCGACGGAAACAGTAAGCACCATAGGCGCAGGCGACAACTTCAATGCAGGATTCGTGTATGGACTAATGAAATACGGCATCACCCGCCAACAAATAATGCATGGTCTTGCCACTGAGCAATGGGACAAGCTCATAGCCTCAGCGCAGAGGTTTTCGGCAGAGTGCTGCAAGAGCATAAACAACTACATTTCGGCCGACTTCGGAGCGACGCTGAAAGCGGAAGACAAGATACAATGAAAAAAATACAATACACAACCAATTATATTACATTATGCAGACAATTACAAGCGAGATTCATTACGTAGGCGTCAACGACCGCAATAAAAATCTTTTTGAGGGACTGTGGCCACTGCCAAATGGCGTGTCATACAACTCATACATCATAGACGATGAAAAAGTATGCCTCATCGACACCGTTGAGGTTGACTTCTTTATACCTTATATTAAAAACATACAGCAAGTCATTGGCAACCGCCCTATCGACTATCTTGTAATCAACCACATGGAGCCTGACCACAGCGGAGCCATCGAACTGATAAGAAAGTACTATCCTGACGTGAAAATCGTTGGCAACAAGAAAACCTTTGGCATGATGAAGGGATTCTACGGCATCAGCGACAACACGCTGGAGGTGAAAAACGGCGACACGCTGTCGCTGGGCAAGCACACGCTGCAGTTTGTGCTTACGCCAATGGTGCATTGGCCCGAGACGATGGTGACGCTCGACACCACCGCCAACGTGCTTTTCTCAGGCGACGCCTTCGGCTGCTTCGGTGCGCTCAATGGCGGCATAATCGACTCGCAAATCAACTGCGACACATTCTGGCTCGAAATGGTGCGCTACTACTCAAACATAGTAGGAAAATACGGTACTCCCGTTCAGAGCGCGTTGAAGAAACTGGCAGGTGTGAAGCTCGACTACATCTGCTCAACCCATGGTCCCGTGTGGCATGAGAACATCGAGAAGGTCATGGCCATGTACGACAAGATGTCGAAATACGAAACCGAACCTGGACTCGTAATCTGCTATGGCACGATGTACGGCAACACCGAACGTGCTGCAGAAGTAATAGCTCGTGCAGCTTCAGAGGCAGGAGTGAAAAACATAGTGATGTACAACGTGTCGAAGACCCACCACTCCTACATCATACGCGACGTATTCCGCTACAACGGACTCGTAGTAGGCGCACCAACCTACAACACAGGACTGTATCACGAAATGGACGTCCTACTTGCCGAACTCTCAAACAAAGACATCAAGAACCACCACCTGGGCTGGTTTGGCAGCTACGGATGGGCAAGCAAGGCGGTAGGCAAGATAAAGGAAAGGAACGACACCAGACTGCACTTCAACCCTGTGGGCGAACCTGTCGATATCTGCCAAAGCCTCAACGACGACACATTCAAACAGTGTGAAGAACTGGGACGCAAAATGGCTGAGGCGATATTGAAAAATTAAAAAATTAAAAAATTAAAGGATTAAAGTTCGTTGGCTCAACAGAACTTTAATTCTTTAATACTTTAATTATTTAATGAAATGAAATACAACACCGCTACATTACCCAACGGACTAAGAATAATACATCTGCCTTCAACATCACAGGTAGTTTACTGCGGCTACGGCATCAATGCAGGCACACGCAATGAACTGCCTGGTGAAGAAGGCGTAGCCCACTTCTGCGAGCATACCACATTCAAGGGGACGGAACATAGGCGAGCATGGCACATCATCAACTGCCTTGAAAACGTTGGCGGCGACCTCAATGCCTTCACCAACAAGGAAGACACCGTATATTACTCAGCCATACTGAAAGAACATACGGCAAAGGCGGTTGACTTGCTGTCGGACATCGTGTTTCACAGCCGCTATCCACAAGCCGAGCTTGACAAGGAGATAGAAGTTATATGCGACGAGATAGAAAGCTACAACGACTCGCCTGCCGAACTGATATACGACCTGTTTGAAAACATCATTTTCGAAGGCCATCCACTTGGCCACAACATCTTGGGTAACTCACAGCAGCTGCGCACCTATACCACCGCTACGGCACTTGGTTTTACGAGCAGATACTACAAGCCCCACAATGCCATATTCTTTGCATACGGCGACATCGACTTCAAGCGTCTCGTGAACATTCTGAAACGTTCGACAAAGGGATTTCCCGCCGCCCAACCCACCGTTGGCGATGCCGACGTGGCAACTCCACTGCCGCCTTACGTGCCGCAAGAGAAGACGATAGACAAGGGAACCCACCAAGCCCACGTGATGATTGGCAACCGTGCCTACAGCGTACACGACGAACGCCGCATGGCCCTCTATCTGCTCAACAACATACTTGGCGGCCCTGGCATGAACGCCCGTCTTAACCTTTCGTTGCGCGAGCGTCACGGACTTGTATATACCGTAGAGAGCTCGATGGTGAGCTACAGCGACACTGGCGTATGGTGTGTGTATTTTGGCTGCGACCCTCACGACGTGTCTCGTTGCCGTCGTCTTGTGGGCAAGGAGCTGCAGCGTGTCATAGAGAAGCCTCTAAGCACAGCACAGCTCAATGCCGCCAAGCGTCAGATAAAAGGTCAGTTGGGAGTGGCCTGCGACAACCGCGAGAGCTTTGCCCTCGACTTCGGCAAGAGCTTCCTGCACTATGGCTGGGAAAAGGACATCCACAACCTCTTCCAACGCATCGACGCACTCACGGCCGAGCAGATACAACAAGTCGCCCAAGAAACATTTGCTCCTGAGCGACTTACTACGTTGATTATAAAGTGATGAGTTGTGAAAACTAAAGTAGTCCTGCCACGGCAGCATCCAAATCCTTTATCTGCGCAGCACGGTTTACGAGCGTGTTCGACTTGTCGATGAGGAAGAAGTCAGGTACCGACTGGACATTGTAGAGGACGAGGTTATGCGAGTTGACGCTGGCGGGGTCGTGGACGCTAATCCATGGCAGAGCCGAAGTCTGCTGCTTCCAGAAATGCTCGTCGGCGTCGAGCGACACCTGATAGATTTCAAAACCCTGGGCGTGGTATTTGTTGTACACTTCACGAAGCATGAGGATGCGCTTTGGCGAGTCTTCCATGGCAAACACATGGAAGTCGAGCAGCACCACCTTGCCCTTCAGTTGACTCAACGAACACTCCTGCCCCTTGTTGTCGCGAAGCTTTATGTCGATGATGCCTGCTGTTGAGACCTTGCTGGCGTCGATTTCCTTAGTTTGCTGTTCGGCAGCCACTATGCGCTCAGTCTTCATTCCCTCAATGGCAATGTTGTGGAGGTTTTCACCGCGCTCGGAGTTGGGATAGAAAGTGTCCCAGCTTGTAGCCACTGCGGCAAACACCCTTATGTCGTCTTTGCTTGTGCGTGGACTGAAAATAAGGTATGGCCCTATGGCCTGGAACAGTGCGAAATAAGACGAGGCGGCCTTTGGTTCCTGGAAAATGAAGTCTCGCTTCACTTCCTCCTTATATGCCGCAAGCAGCACGTTTATGCTGTCGTTGACAGCCTTTGAGCTTAGTTCCGGGCTGCGCTCAATGGCAATGGCCTTGTTCTGCAGCTCAATCTGCTTGAGAGCCAAAGTCTTGATTTTGGCACACTCTTCCGAGCCGCTCACCTCGTAGTCGCGAGCCATGTTTGGCATCTGTGCCTTCACGCTGACAGTTTCAGTAGAGTCGATTGAGATATTGATTATTTGTCCTGCAATGCGGAGCCGATAAAATTCAGGAGCTTCGGGACTCTTTCCGCTGAAGCTGAACTTTCCGTCAGCATCAAGTATTACGGAGTCAACCGCCACTGGCCCCTGCAGACTCATGTTTTCAAAATAGAGAGTCGAGTCCTTTGCATTGGCCACCGACCCTTCTACATGGAATTTCTTCTCTTGGCACGCCGTAAAGACGGATGCAGCCGCCATAACGACAGCCACTGGTAATAATTTTCTGATGTCCATATTATAAAATTGCAATTTCTGCGTGCAAAGGTACAACAAAAGAAACATAAAACAAAAGAAATTGAAAAATATTTTGTTTTGTCTGCATTTTATATTATCTTTGTACCCCAAACCAAATTATTACCCAAGACATGAGAAAAACATTACTGACATTAGTCACTATTGCGGCTGTCAACATCAATGCCACAGCCGAAAACTTGTTTAAGACACTGCTCGGCAAAAGCGATGCGGAAGTGGAACAACGCCTTGAACAAGTGTGGAAACATTTCTTCACGCCTGGCGACCTCAGCCTCTATGAAGCCGACGGGCAGAAGACAGTTTATTATGAAACGCCTGACGGACTGGCTTTCGTCATGGACACAGGCAGCAACGACGTGCGCACCGAGGGAATGTCGTATGGCATGATGATAAGCGTGCAGATGGACCGCCGCGAGGAGTTCGACAAACTGTGGCAATGGTCAAAACGCCACATGGCTTATCCTGAAGGTTCTGCCTGGGACGGTTTCTTCTGCTGGCAGTGCAAGACCGACGGCACAAAGTTTGGAGGCAGCAACGCCTCCGACGGCGAGATATACTATGCCACGGCACTATTCCTTGCCGCAGAACGATGGAACGAACCGAAATATGCCGAAGAGGCTAACAACATACTTCAAAAAACGATGGACAACGACGGCGAGGCGACGGGAGTTTACAATCTCTTCGACCGAAGCAACCACCTGGTGACCTTCGTGCCCGACCGTGCCGGCCACGGATTTACCGACCCTTCCTACCAGCTGCCCGCCTTCCTCGACTATTGGGCAAAGGTGGCCGCAAAGGACCGCAAGTTCTGGAAGGAGGCCGCAAAGGCGGCACGCCAGCACCTCATCGTTTCGGCCGACCCCACGACAGGACTGTATCCTGACTATAGCAACTACGACGGGACGGCCTATCGTTGGCCACATGCCAGCTACGACACGTCAATATACATGTACGATGCCATTCGCTGTGCAATGAACGTAGGCATGGACTACTACCTCTGCGGCAAAGACAAAAAACGCCAAACGGCGGTGATGGCTCGACTGCTCGGCACGTTCAAGGCCGACGGCTACAGCCACGGCCATTTCCCACTGAACGGTCAGTCGCCCTTCGGCGACTATTCGCGCGGCATGGCCGGCGCCAACGCTGTTGGAGCCTTTGCCCTCGCCCACTCCACCAAGGAACACCGCGCACTGGCCCGCGAGCTTGTGCAGCGCCTATGGGACGCTGAGCCGCCTACAGGCAAATACCGATACTACGAGGGAATGGTGTATTTCCTTTCGATGCTGCATGTAAGCGGACGGTTTGAATTATAAAATAAAAAAAAATAATATGGCAACAGTTGACGACAAGAAAATCATTTTTTCAATGGTGGGAGTGTCGAAAATCATCCCACAAAACCAGAAGCAAATTCTGAAGAACATTTACCTCTCGTTCTTCTATGGTGCGAAAATTGGCATCATCGGCCTTAACGGTGCCGGCAAATCGACATTGATGAAAATCATTGCCGGACTTGAACAGCCCACACAGGGCGAGGTGGTGTGGAGCCCTGGCTACACGGTAGGCTATCTGCCGCAGGACCCTCCACTCAACGAGGCAAAGACCGTGAAGGAAAACGTGATGGAAGGCGTGCAGCACATCTACGACGCTTTGGCTGAATATGAAGACATCAACCAGAAGTTTGGCCTGGAGGAATATTATGGCGACCCCGACAAGATGGACAAGCTGATGCAGCGTCAAGCCGAAGTACAGGACATCATCGACTCAACCGACGCATGGAACATCGACTCGAAGCTCGACCGCGCCATGGACGCCTTGCGCTGCCCTCCCGGCGACTGGGCCGTGACAAACCTCTCGGGTGGCGAGCGCCGCCGCGTGGCCCTCTGCCGACTGCTGCTGCAAAAGCCCGACGTGCTGCTGCTCGACGAGCCTACCAACCACCTCGACGCCGAGAGCATCGACTGGCTCGAACAGCATCTGCAGCAATACGAAGGCACCGTGATAGCCGTAACACACGACCGTTACTTCCTCGACGATGTGAGCGAATGGATACTCGAACTCGACCGCGGCGAAGGCATTCCTTGGAAGGGCAACTACTCGTCGTGGCTCGACCAAAAGACGAAGCGCATGGAGCAGGAAGAGAAGTCGGCTTCAAAACGCCGCAAGACTCTTGAGCGGGAGCTGGAATGGGTGCGCATGGCGCCAAAGGCACGCCAAGCCAAAGGCAAGGCACGTCTTAACAGCTACGAGCAAATGCTTAACCAAGAACAGAAAGAGCGTGAAGAAAAGCTGGAGATATTCATACCAAACGGCCCACGACTCGGCAACAAGGTAATCGAGGCACAGCACGTGAAGAAGGCCTTTGGCGAGAAGGTTCTGTTCAACGACCTCAACTTCATGCTGCCACCCAACGGCATCGTAGGCGTAATAGGTCCAAACGGTGCCGGCAAGACAACACTCTTCCGCCTAATCATGGGACTTGAGCAGGCCGACGGCGGCTCGTTTGAAGTGGGCGAGACAGTAAAGTTGGCGTACGTTGACCAGCAGCACAAGGACATCGACCCCACGAAGACCGTTTATGAGGTTATATCGCAGGGCAACGAAACGATACGCATGGGAGGCCGCGACGTAAACGCCCGCGCCTACATCTCACGCTTCAATTTCTCGGGCACCGACCAAAGCAAGCTATGCAGCGTGTTGTCGGGTGGCGAGCGCAACCGTCTGCAGCTGGCTCTTGCCCTGAAGCAGGAAGGCAACGTACTGCTTCTCGACGAGCCTACCAACGACATCGACGTCAACACTCTGCGCGCCCTGGAAGAAGGCCTTGAGGCTTTTGCCGGTTGCGCCGTAGTGATAAGCCACGACCGTTGGTTCCTCGACCGCATCTGTACCCACATCCTTGCCTTTGAAGGCAACGGCGAGGTATTCTATTTCGAAGGCAGCTATTCTGACTACGAAATAAACAAAGCCCGCCGCCTCGGCAACGAGGAGATAAAGAAAGGACGTTACCGCAAATTGATGGAAGAATAAAAAACAAAGAGTGCGGGTTTCGCGACCCGCACTCTCTAAATATTCATAATTACCAAACCCTTGCCCTTTTGTTCTTTGGTACAAACAATGGGTCGGACTTCTTTACGTTGAAGGCAGTGTACCACTCGTCGATGTGCGGCAGAGCGCCGTTTACACGGGCTGCGTTGGGCGAATGGACATCCATCTTCAACAGCATGTCGGCATATTCCGGACGCACGTTGCTTGCCCATATTCTTGCCCAGCTGAGGAAGAAGCGCTGGTCGGCCGTCAAGCCGTCGAGTTCCTTTGCCACAGTAGCGTCGTTGTGCATGGCAAGCAGGGCAACGTTAAGGCCACCATTGTCGCCGATGTTTTCGCCAAGTGTCATTTTGCCATTCACCTTCTTTCCCTCTGCCACCTCGAAGTTGGAGAAATAGTCTTCCAAAACCTTAGTGCGCTTCTCGTAGGCTTTCTTATCGGCTTCGGTCCACCAGTTGCGCTGCTGTCCCGTCTTGTCGAACTGGCACCCCTGATCGTCGAAGCCATGGGTCATCTCGTGGCCAATGACTGCACCAATGCCACCATAGTTGAGAGCATCGTCCGCCTGCGGGTCGAAGAACGGCGGCTGCAGTATGCCTGCGGGGAAGCAAATCTCGTTGGTCGGTGGATTGTAGTAGGCGTTGATGGTTTGTGGCGACATCTGCCATTCGGCCTTGTCAACAGGCTTGCCCACCTTGCGGTCCAACATGTCCATGAGGAAATATTCGCTGATGTTTCCAAGATTTTCATACAGCGACAACGAGTCGTTTACGACCAGCTTAGAGTAGTCCTTCCACTTGTCGGGATAGCCAATCTTTACGATGAAGTTGTCGAGTTTGTCCTTGGCTTGCGCCTTTGTCTCTTCGCTCATCCATGTAGCATTCTGTATGCGCTGTCCCAGTGCCTTCTGAAGGTTGCGGACAATTTCCGTCATGCGCTTCTTGCTTGATTCAGGAAAGTATTTCTCGCAATACATCTGTCCTATGGCGTCGCTCAGCACACTGTTGACAAGTCCGTTGGCCCTTTTCCATCGAGGCACGTCCTGCTGCTGTCCAGTAAGTATGCTTGAAAACTCGAAGGATGCCTTGCGGAAATCGTCGGACAAAGCACTCGTCGCTCCTCCTAAGATACGTGACTCGGCATACGACTTGAGGTCGTCGAGCGAAGTCTCAGCCAATATCTTCTCCACCTCATGTATGGGTTCCGGCTGTTCCACGACCACTTCGCCAAAGGCGGGCGCACCGGTCACCCAGAACATCATTGTCCAGTCGATGCCCGGAAACTGTTTGAGCAGTTCGGCATAGGTCATCTTGTGGTAGTTGGCGTCGAGGTCGCGCAGCTTCACTTGGTCGTAGCTCACCTTGGCAATTCTGTTTTCTATGGCCATCACGGCCTCAACCTTTTTGGTGGCCTCTTCGTCAGAATATCCCACGAGCTTGAACAGCTTTCGTCCATATTCCTTGTATGCCTCGCGCACGGCCTTCGTCTGCTCGTCGTCGTTCAGATAGTAGTCGGTGGTGCCAAGTCCGAGTCCGCCCTGCTGTATCTTCACCACGTTGTGTCCCGCATTGCGTATGTCGGCACCCACGCCCCATCCGAACATCATGGTGTTCTCACCTCTGCGGTCGAATTCGGCCGTCAATCTGAAGTATTCGCTGCGATCCTCCACCTTGCGCAGTTTCTCAAGCAGTGGCTTTATTGGTGCATACCCTTCGCGGTTAAGCCTCACGCTGTCCATCACGAGGTTGTAGAGAGTGCCTATTTTATAGCCTAAGGTTCCGGGCTTCTGAGGCTGGTTGGCAAACTGCAGCACCAGTTCGTTTATCTGCAGCTGGTTCTTTTCATACAGGTCAACGAAAGCACCGTTAGTCGGATGTTCGGCATCGAGCGGATGGCTTTTCAGCCAAGAGCCTGTTGAATACTGCACAAAGTCTGTGCCGGGCTTCACGCCAAGGTCCATGTTGGCCTTGTCGTAGCCTTTGTTTTGTGCGCTTGCCGCCGTTACTCCTGCAACAATTGCAAGCATAATCATCTTTGCTTTTCTCATCTTTTTATTTTTTATATGGATTGTTGTTTTTTATCCATTAGACTTCGCTTCCCCTTCAAAAACTACAAATAATTTTCGAAATATTACGGTTTGTACCACTCCACGTGCCACAAGATACAGCATCAACGCCAACCACAGCGCATGATTGGCCCACACCGGGAACAGCAAAAAATAGACGGCAAAAAACACCACGGCAGCGGTCAGCGTCGAGGCCATCATGCCTCGTGTGGCCGTCATGCCGATGTATAGCCCGTCCCAATAAAAAGCTCCCATGCCGGCTATTGGTATGGCCATTGCCCACGGCAGATAGTCGCGCGAGGCCTCAACCACCTGCGGCTCGTTGGTTAGCAGAGCCAAAAACGGCTCGCCGCCCACGCCGTACAGCACGGTATAAGCCAACGTCAGCCAAAGTGTCCATTTCAGCAGTCTTTTCACCGTGTCGTCAAAAGCTTCACGGTTGCGTGCCCCATAGTATTTTCCGCCTATGGCTTCACCGGCATAAGCAAAGCCGTCCATTACAAACGAGTAGAGCGTAAAAAGCTGGAACAGCAGCGTATTGACCGACAGCACCACCGCTCCCTGCTTGGCTCCCGCCGCCGTAAACCAAAGGTTGACGGCCACCAGGAACAGCGTTCGCAGGAAGATGTCGCGGTTGACGCTGAAAAACCTCATCATCGCCGCTCCGTCGTTCAGTGCCTTCACCGTCATCAGCCTCAGCAGATTGCCGTATCGGCTGCGCAGCATCGCGAGGGCCAAGGCAAAGCCGGCATATTGTGCCGTGAGCGTGCCAAAGGCAACTCCCTCAACCTTCATTCCTGCAAGATAGACGAAGGCGAGGCTTGCCGCAATGTTCACTACATTTTGGAATATCGACACCATCATTGTCACCCTTGTGTTCTGCATGCCAATAAACCATCCCGTGAGGCTGTAGAGGCCAAGCATGGCGGGTGCGCCCCAGATGCAGATGTCGAAGTAGGTGGCCACGTGCTGCTTAAGGTCGTCGGTAGGTTGCATGGCGGCCATGGCTCCGGCCTTAAGCAATACCTGCAACAATATGAACGCCACCCCCACACCCACGGCCACCGTCATCGACCTTGCCAGCAAATCGGCCATTTCCTGTCGGTCACTTCGTCCGTAGGCCTGCGAGGTCATCCCGCTGGTGCCCATTCTCAAAAATCCGAATATCCAATAAATCACATTAAACACCATGCTACCCACGGCAATGGCTCCAATGTAAGCCGCATCGCCCATGTGACCCACGATGGCCACATCCACGAGTCCTAACAGCGGCACCGTGATGTTGGTCACTATTGCCGGCAATGCTATGTTCAAAATGTCTTTGTCTCTCTTGTTCATTTTCTGCAATCACTTTCCCCCTTCACATACTCCCAAAACTTCTTGTAGAATGGATGGCGCGTCAGGGTGGCGGCATCGCCAAGCACTATCAGTTTCATGCGGGCACGGGTGATGGCCACGTTCATGCGGCGCAGGTCGCGCAGAAAGCCTATTTGGCCCTCATCGTTTGAGCGAACAAGCGAAACGAGAATGATGTCGCGCTCCTGACCTTGAAATCCGTCAACCGTGTTTACTGTTATTATTTTGCGGTAAGGCTTGAAGAAGTCGAGCCGCTTCACCAGGTGGCGCAGATACTGCACCTGAGCGCGATATGGCGAAATGATGCCCACGTCGATGCGCTCGTCGGCAATGCGCTGTCTTCCTATCTTCACAAAGTATTCGGCAAGGGCCAACAGTGTCTGCTGGGCTTCTCCCTTGTTTATCCTGCCAAAGTTGTCGCCCACGTATTCCTCTTTCGACTCGTTGAGGTTTATCCACTCTATCGGATTGTCGAGGTCGAGAATGCCGCGGAACTTCACTTCGGGTGCGGCCACCACCCTGCCGTGGTAGAACCAGTCGGACGAAAACCGCATTATGGCTTCGTTCATGCGGTACTGCACGGTAAGCAGCGTGACGGCCTCCGGCTTGTTTTTCACGATGCGCTGCATCAGCGTCGTGTCGAGGCCACCCCTCATGGCTTCAATGCACTTTATGGTGGGAGGCAACTGGCAGTGGTCGCCGGCAAGCACCACTCGTGTGGCGCGCCGTATGGCTATCCAGCAGGCGGCTTCGAGTGCCTGTGCGGCCTCGTCGATGAACAGTGTGCCGAACTTCATTCCGTCGAGCAGCCTGTTGGCGCTACCCACGAGTGTCGAGGCCACCACGCGCGCCTCGCCGAATATCTGCGCCCCTATGCGCAGTTCAAGCTCGATGTCGCGCTCCTTCAGGCGTTCTATCTTCTGGTGGAATGTACGGTCGCCTCGCTTGCGAGTGGCTCGCAGCTGGCGTATGGCCTTGCGTATGGCCCACAGTTGGGGATAGTCGGGATGAGCCTCAAAGCGTCGCTCGTAGGTGAACGACAGCATCTTGTCGTTTACTCTCGTAGGGTTGCCGATGCGCAACACGTTTATGCCACGGTCAACAAGCTTTTCCGAAATCCAATCGACGGCCATATTGCTTTGTGCGCACACCAGCACTTGGTTTTCGCGCTTCAGGGTTTCAAATATTGCCTCTACCAAAGTCGTCGTCTTTCCTGTTCCAGGAGGGCCGTGAACCACGGCCACGTCCTTCGCCCTCAGCACCTCGTTGACGGCTTTCGACTGCGACTCGTTGAGAAAAGGAAATGGCATGGCTGCAAACGAAAACGTCTCAGGCGCATGGTTGTTGTAGAAAAGGTCGCGCAGATAGCCCAACCGTCCCTTTGCACTTATGGTGCGGTCGAGGGCCTCGAACATAAGCCTGTATGAGGTTTCGTCGAACGACAACTGCACGTCAATTCTTCCTGCCGTCTGCAGGCCTATCGTGTCGCTGCCTTCAGGCACCGTCACCACCATTCGGTCGCCATCGACATAGCTCACCGTTCCTCGTATCTCAACCCCCTTCTCACCTCTCACAGCACTTCTCTCACCTCTCACCTCTCCCCTCTCACCTCTCACCACCACAGGCTTTCCAAATTCAAAGTTGTGCTCGATGTCTGAGTCCTGAGTGCGGTACAGTTCCACCGAAAGCTGGTTGAGCGAGTTGTAGTAGCTGCGTCCGGCGCGCACGTTAAGCCACGCGTCGCCCCTTTTGGCGCGGCGTTCAATGTCCTTTGCGTCGGTTCGTTTGGCATATTCTTCCTTTTCGGCATCATATTCCATCATAAGCAGCAGACGCTGTCGCTGCAGTGCAAGTATTGGCGATTCTGTATTCATTCGTTGTTGTTCAAAAAAGGTGCAGGCACATTGAAGCGCATGCGCTCGCCTGTCATGGGGTGCTGAAACTCAAGGTATTCGGCATGCAGATACATCCGCTCGGCACGATGGCCATACAGCGTGTCGCCCTTTATTGGCGACGCGAGGCCTTCGGTGCTGGCACAGTGCATGCGCAGCTGGTGTGTGCGGCCGGTGTGCGGTATGAGCGACAGGCACACCTCGTGGTCGCCAAGGCCTTGCGGCTGCGGCGACACCACACGCCACTCGGTTATCGAGCGTTTGCCGTAGTCATAGTCAATCATCTGTCGCGGACGGTCGTAAGGGTCGGGTATCAGCGGAAGGTCGATTATTCCGTGGTCGCCCTCCTGCAGCGATATACCCACCATTGGCTCCACTATGGCCACATAGCGCTTCTTCACCGTGCGGCTGAAAAACTGCCGCTGAAGGCCGTGGTGTGCGCTCACGGTGAGCGGCACCACGAGAATGCCCGACGTGTCCATGTCGAGCCGGTGAACTATTTTTGGAGTGAAGCCACGGTCGAGCAGCAGCGAAAACACCGAGCGCCGCTCATATTTGCCTGGCACCGAGAGCAGGCCCTCGGGCTTGTAAACCACCACAAGGCTCAGGTCCTGGTATAGTATTGTTATGTCGTTGGAAGTGTCGCGCAGCTGAGGGTCGGGGTCAACGTCCATTCCTTCGAGCATAAAGGTAAGTATGGGCAGGCATTTGCCTCGGCACGACGGATAGTAGTCGAGATGCTGGCGGACAACGTTCTTTGGCGACTCGCCCCACCAGAATTCGGCCATGCACAGCGGTTTCATGCCGTTTTTAAAGGCATACTGCAGCAGCTTGGGGGCACAGCATTCGCCCGACCCTGAGGGCGGCATGCCAACAGGCGTAAACTTGAATATCTCCATAAGGTCGCGCTGTTCGCCCTTGGCGTTGAGCATCACGAAATGGCGGAACAGCCATGTCTGCAGGCTTTCCGACAGCTGGTGGCGCTGCTGCTTCAGCATGTCTATCTGCTGGTCGAAAACGGCCATTTTCTCGTCCAGTGCATCCTCTATGTTGCGCCATTTGCGCTTCAGCCTTACCAGTTCGGCCTTCATAAATTGGCTTTCCCTCGTCAGGGCCTCATCCAGTTCGGCATCGTCGGCGTTGGCCTCGCTTCGCCTTGCGTCACGCTGCCTTTTTGCCTCGGTCATCACTTGCTTGTAGGCGTCAATCTCCAGCAGGCCGTCGTGGTGCGCCTTCTGCATTTCCTCAAACAGTCGGCATCTCACTGGGTTGTACTCCAGTTGCATTATGCGGTTGCTCAGCCTGCTTATCTCCTCCTCGTGCCGCTTGAAGTAGCCGTCGGGCTGCAGGTAGTCGAACACTGGCGGTACAAAATATTCAATGTCGTCGTATCCTCGTATTTGTCCTGAATATGCAGCCAAGAATCCCACTTCCCCCTCATGCTCCACAACAAGCACTCCGAACATTTTGCCCTGCTTGAGCTCTTCGTGCCATTCGCTGTGTTCTCCCACCATCTCCACCACTTCCCTTGCGGCGAGCTGGCACAGCGGATGCGGCTCGTAGCCAAACGGATTGTTGAATCGGCCAGGAGCACTACCTGCTTCAAGCATCTCTTGTGTATGTGTGAATTTATGGAATCTCATGCTAAAAACGAAATGAAGAATGAAACAGCGTTATTTTCACTTTCCATTCTTCATTTTCATTATCTACATTATTGAAGTTTATGTTTTTCTAAACTATTGCGGTTCAAAGCGTGCCAGTAATGTTCACCTTCCTCACTTCACGTATTCGGCAAAGTCGGTCAGGTGCATGTCGCCCTTTCTCATCAGCGTGTCGTGGAAAGCGAAGGCAGCGGGGAGGTTGTGGTGTGTATGTCCGCCCTTTGCTATCTTCAGATAGTCCCACAGCAACTGCTTGTAGTCGGGGTGTGCACAGTTTTCTATTATGCACTGCGCGCGCTGCATCGGGCTCTTGCCGCGAAGGTCGGCCACGCCCTGCTCGGTAACTATCACGTTCACGTCGTGCTCGGTGTGGTCGTGGTGGCTCACCATCGGCACTATTGACGAGATGGCGCCGTTCTTGGCCACTGAAGGACAGGTGAAGATGCTGATGTAGGCGTTGCGCTCGAAGTCGCCCGAACCGCCAATGCCGTTCATCATCTTTGTTCCCGAAATGTGGGTTGAGTTGGCGTTGCCGTAGATGTCGCATTCCAGTGCCGTGTTGATGGCAATCACGCCCAGTCGGCGTATCAGCTCCGGCGAGTTGGATATTTCGCTCTGTCGCAGCGTGAGGTGCGACTTGAAGTAGTCGATGTTGTCATACACCTTCATGAGGCTTGGGTTGGTCACTGTCAGCGAGCAAGCCGAAGCCACCTTCACTCTTCCGTTGAGCATCATGTCAACCACAGCGTCCTGGAGCACTTCGGTAAAGATGTTGAAGTCAGGAATGTTCTTGTCCATGCTCAGTGCGGCAAGAATGGCGTTGGCCGTTGTGCCCACACCGCTCTGCAGCGGAAGGAACGTAGGCGGAATGATGCCGCGCTTCATGTCGGCTGCAAGGAATTCGGCCACGTTGTTGCCTATTTGTGTAGTGACAGGGTCGAGGTCCTTGAAAGCGCGCGCCTCGTCGGGTATGTTGCACTCCACCACGCCAACTATTTTCTTTGCGTCGATTTCAACGTATGGTGTGCCGATGCGGTCGTCCACCTTTGTAATTGGAATGGCCTGACGGTAAGGAGGGTCCTGCAGCTCATACACGTCGTGCAGGTACTTTGCGTCGGGGCTGTGGAAGTGGTTGTGCTCCAGAATGACGTGCTTGGCCAGTCGTGCGGCCGTAGGGCTGATGCCGCCTGCCGACGTGAGGTAAGCCTTGCACGAGGTCTCGCCCTCTTCAAGGTCGCACACTTCGAGGATGGCCCAATCCACCTGTCCCATAAATCCGTAGCGCAGCTCCTGCGCCATCTGCGAGAGGTGAATGTCGTTGTAGGCTATCTCGCCCATATTCACGTGCTTGCGGAAGTCGCCATTGGTGGTGTAGGGAGCACGGTAGCGGATGGCCTTGGCGTTGGCCAGGTCGCCGTCGGTGCTCTGTCCTGTAGAGGCACCGGTGAAGATGCCTACCTGAAACTCGCGGCCTGCCTCGTGTTCGGCGAGGGCAATCTTGGCCAGCTCTTTAGTCACGGCCTTGGCGGCGCCTGAAGGTGTAAATCCGCTAAGGGCAATGTTCTCTCCGTTCTTGATCAGCGCTGCAGCTTCAGCAGCGGTCATACGTGTATATGCCATAATCGTTTATATTGAGTTTATATGTTTCGACTTGCAAAATTACTCAAAATCAACCAACCCACAAAATATTTTCAGCCTTTTTTGCTTAAAACACGAAGCTATACATTATTATACCAGCCGTTACGCTCACATTCATCGAGTGTTTTGTGCCCATCTGCACTATTTCAAGGCATCCGTCGCAGGCATCCACCACCTCCTGGTGTACACCCTTCACCTCGTTGCCCAGCACCACGGCATACTTCTTTGCCTTGTCGGGCTTAAACTCGTGCAGCTTGGTGCTTCCCTCACACTGCTCCACGGCCAGCACCTCGTAGCCATCGTCGTGCAGCTGCCTGACGGCATCGAGTGCCGAGCCGAAGTAACGCCACTCAACGCTGTCCTCGGCACCGAGTGCCGTCTTGTGGATTTCGGTGGCGGGAGGCGTCGCGCTGATGCCGCACAGGTAAAGGGCATCTATGCGGAAGGCGTCGCCGGTGCGGAACACGCTGCCGACGTTATACATCGACCTGACGTCGTCGAGCACTACCACAAGGCCGCTCTTCCGTGCCGCCTTAAACTGCTCCACCGTCAGTCGTTCCATTTCTATTGTCCTGAGTTTTCTGTTCATTTCTTAAGTATGTTATTCTTTTTGTGGCGGTCATTTTTTCCTTGTCCATTCCGCCACGCTTTTCTGCGTCACTCTCTTTGCGTGATGCAAATATACTCCTTTTTAGTGATTATTATGCATGGCATAGGCAACATTTAACTTTAGTTATAACAAATAGTATCTTAAATTATGGTTAACAAGCATTCCCATCTCAGTGTTGGGCATTGAGTGTCCGCAACGAGGGGCATACTGCAGGCGCACCATGCGCTGGTGGTTATTGGATGCCGAGTCTATCAGATGTCCCACGAGCATCTTCACCGTACGGTTTTGGCTGTTCCTTTTCAGGCTCACTTGCTCTTCTGAGAGGGAGAGCAACATTGGAATCTCCCTATTCATAACCGTTTTAATATTGTCAATTACTTCTTGGTATTTCATATTTCTCTTTTATTTAATAAACGACGAT
>JAQXRI010000016.1 GCA_029218445.1 Prevotellaceae bacterium
TATATATTTGAATACAAAGACACAAAGAAACGAAGATTTTTTAGATACAAAGACAACAAGCGACTAAAAGTCGCCACAAAGGCTTGCAGTGGAAAAACTTTGTGGACTTTGTAAGCAGCTTTGCTGCTCATAGTATCTTCCCTAAGCCAAAAACGCTTTGTTACTTCGTGTCTTTGTGTTCTAATATATAGGATTAGCTGAATAGTTACTTCTTTAACTTCTTTAACTCCTTTACTCCCACTCAAGTATCACCTTTCCGCAGAGTCCTGACTCCATCACGTCGAATCCCTTTTGGAACTCGTCGATGGTGAAGTGGTGGGTGATGACGGGGGTGAGGTCGAGGCCGGAGATGAGCATCTGCTCCATCTTGTACCATGTCTCCCACATCTGACGGCCATAGATGCCCTTTATGGTGAGTGCCTTGAATATTATCTCGCTCCAGTCAACAGTGGTCGTAGGAGGCAGGATGCCGAGCTGGGCAATGTGCGAGCCGTTGTACATGTGGGCAACCATGTCGCGGAAGGCTACAGGCGAGCCTGACATTTCGAGGCCTACGTCGAATCCTGAGATGCCGAGCTGCTTCATTGCTCCTTCTATCGTCTCGCCCTTGGAGGCATTGACGGTGAAGGTGGCTCCCATCTTGCGTGCTATGTCAAGACGATAGTCGTTGAGGTCGGTCACGATGACGTTCTTAGCACCTGCAAAGCGTGCTATGGCTGTGGCCATGGTGCCAATGAGTCCTGCTCCTGTAATCAGCACGTCTTCGCCCAGCATAGGGAATGCGAGTGCCGTGTGGGTGGCGTTGCCGAAGGGGTCCATGATGGCTGCAAGGTCGTCGGAAATCCTGTTGTCGAGCTTTACTACGTTTGACTCAGGAATGCTGAGATACTCGGCAAAAGCACCGTCGCGGTTTACGCCTACGCTGATGCTGTTTTCACAGATGTGGAGCTTGCCGCGGCGGCAGTTGCGGCAGTGGCCGCAGGCCAAATGGCCCTCGCCCGTCACACGGTCGCCCACCTTGATGTTCTTTACACCAGGTCCAACCTCAACCACTGTGCCTACATATTCGTGGCCTATGGTCATTGGGGTCTTGATGGTCTTCTGGCTCCATTCGTCCCACTTGTAGATGTGGAGGTCGGTGCCGCAGATGGCCGTCTTCCTTATTTTGATGAGTACGTCGTTTACTCCTACTTCCGGCATTGGAACATCTTCCATCCAAATGCCCTTTTGTGGTTGTTTCTTAACTAAGGCTTTCATAGTATTTGTACTTAAAGACTGTTGTTTTATTTTATTACGCCGAGTTCTTTGCCTATCTTAGTAAATGCAGCTATGCACTTGTCGAGATGTTCACGCTCGTGAGCCGCTGATATCTGCACGCGAATGCGCGCTTCGTTCTTAGGCACCACGGGATAGAAGAATCCTGTTACGTAGATGCCCTCTTCCTGCAGGCGTGCTGCCATAATCTGCGACAACTTGGCGTCGTAGAGCATCACGGCACAAATGGCCGACTGCGTTGGCTTGATGTCGAAGCCTGCGGCAAGCATCTTCTCGCGGAAATAGTCGGTGTTGGCGTGCAGCTTGTCCTGCAGCTCGTTGGTTTCGCTCATCATCTGGAACATCTTTATTCCGGCTGCCACCACCATAGGAGGAAGTGAGTTGGAGAAGAGGTAGGGGCGTGAACGCTGGCGCAGCATGTCGATTATTTCCTGCTTGCCGGTGGTGAATCCGCCTACGGCGCCGCCAAAGGCCTTGCCAAGTGTGCCGGTTATGATTTCCACCTCTCCGCGCAGGTTGTGCAGCTCTGTCACGCCGCGGCCCGTTTGTCCTACGACACCAGCCGAGTGCGACTCGTCAACCATGACCATGGCGTTGTACTTGTTGGCCAGCTCGTAAATCTTGTCGAGAGGACACACGTTGCCGTCCATCGAGAACACTCCGTCGGTCACGATGAGGCGGAATCGGCACTTCTGGGCTGCCTTGAGCTGTTCTTCCAGGTCGGCCATGTTGGCGTTGGCGTATCTGAAGCGTTGTGCCTTGCACAGACGTACGCCGTCGATGATTGACGCATGGTTGAGGGCGTCGGAGATGATGGCGTCGTCAGGGCCGAGCAGTGGCTCAAACACACCGCCGTTGGCGTCGAAGCAGGCTGCGTAGAGGATGGTGTCTTCAGTGCCGAAGAAGTCGGCGATGGCTTTCTCCAGTTCCTTGTGGCGGTCTTGTGTGCCGCAGATGAAGCGCACCGACGACATGCCGTAGCCTCTTTCGTCCATTGCCTTCTTTGCCGCTTCTATCAGTGCCGGGTGGTTGGCCAGGCCAAGATAGTTGTTGGCGCAGAAGTTGAGAACGGTCTTGCCTGCAACTGTTATTTCTGCACTTTGGGCTGAACAGATTAGTCGCTCGTTTTTGTAAAGTCCTGCCTCTTTTATCGATTCGAGTTCGGCAGAGAGATGATTTTTGAAGTCTTTGTACATAAGATTAACTTTAGATAGATTTATATTGTTTATTAATAAGACTTCGTGGTGATGTTATATCACGATTCAGTCGTTTCTTACGTTTTTGATAAAGTAACTATTTTGATGGATTATTTGATGCGAAAAGTCTTGGTAGTCATGGTTTTCCGGCAAACGTCAGTGTTCTTGTGCCGTTGTCGGTCGTGTTGATGTTTATGGCGATGCTGTCGGTGTTGAATGCCGACAATGTGCTTGACGGCAAGGTGAAATAGTATTTCTGAGTGTAGTATTCAGGTATGTCGCCTTTGTCGTGGTAGAGTGTGGCGTGGAGCGTACTGGTGTGCATGGCCTCATTTTCTACTATTGAGTCGGGAATGAGGTTTATCCTGTGCTTTTTCGACGTCTCAGATATTGTGCCCACCTTTAGAGTGAGCGCGATGTTGATGTAGCGTCCGTTTTTGCTTGTCCATGCCGACTCAAAGCCCACGGGGTCGGTTTTCATTGCCGCTATCGAGTCTTTCGGCATCAGCCTTAGTGTGAGCATCTGCTCAATGGCCATCACCTTTATGGTCGTTGCTCCCTCCTTGTTGTAATATAGTGCAGCGCGATAGGTGCTGTCGGCGGTTTTTGCCCACGCCAGTTCCAATGGCGCTGCAAGAACGAGCGAGTCGCCATTGTCGGTAATGACGTAGTCAATCTTCTTCTCGGCGTTGGCGTGGGCTTCTACGAAGTCGGCCATCATGTTGGAGTATTTCCCTTCGCCTTTGTCGTAGGTGTCCTGCTCGCACGATGTCGCCAATAGTGTTGCCAATGCTGCTATATATATAATAAGGTGGCGCATGTTCGGTTTCAAGTTTGCTTTGTCTTTATGAGTTTAGGGCTTTGCGGTTGTTGCGCACTGGGTTGGCATACATTGTCAGCATGCGCTCGCGCAGAAAAGCCTTGTCGGCTGCCACGTTGGCCTGCTTCAGTGCCGCTTCGGCCTTGACCGTCTGTCCTGCCAAGTATTTCTCGAATCGTGCCTTGTCGTCGGCCGTATAATGTCCGCTTTCAGTTCCTTCGAGCATGTCGAGGGCTACGAGGTTGTTGGCAAAGAGGCGATAGTTGGCGTGGATGCCTTTGTCGATGTGTTCGGCCACGGCCTTGAACAAGTCGCCCTTGGCCATGTCGTTGGGCAGAGAGTCGAGGTAGGAGTCGATGCATGGAGCGCAGTGATAGTGTATTGCGCCCTTGTAGCCCATTATTCCTGTCTGCATGCTTGTCACGTCGTCCTGCTTCGTCTTCTTCCATCCTTCTATGTCGCGCTTCAGTTGGTATTCCGCCGCCTTCAGATAGTCGCATGGGTCGTATTCGTAGCTTATGGCCAGTGGCACGATGTGCAGCTGCTTCAGTCGTTGTATGGTGTCGCCGCTGCCGCCCATGGCCATCATCTTCAGTATCGACTCCTGTGTGCGGTCGTCGCTGTCCTTGGCTCTTCCTTCGCGTTGTGCTATCCAGATGTTGTCGTGCTTGTCGCTAATGACGTGGTGCATGTATTCCGACATGCGTTTGCTGTTGGTGAGCATTTCCCTTATGCCCGCGCTTCTCAGTACGATGAACGACTTGTTGACTCTTACGAGGTCTTTTATCCAGGGTGCTGCCAGCAGGTTGTCGCCAATGGCTATCTCGCAGGTCGTCTTGAAGTCGGCCTCGATGAGCATCACGTCGAGCAGCGCCGAGTCGAGCACGATGTCGCGGTGGTTGCTGACAAATGTGTATCGACGCTTGTTGTCGATGTTGGTAATGTCGAAGTCGCAGCCTGTGCTTGCCTTCTTCAGGAGGCCTTTGAGAAACGGATAGCAAAAGGCCACCTGAAAGTCGAGGTTGGTCTTGCACTGCTTCAGTTTCTCCGTAAACGCCTCGAATGGCATGTCGGGGAAAATGTATGCCAAGACGGCGCGGAACTGTGGGTCGGCCGTCAGCCGCTCGTAAGCCTCGGGTAAGTCCAGTGGACCATAAGCCCGGATGTTGTCAAATTCTTCCATCGATATGATTTTTTTGTTATCGTTTTGGGTCGGGGGCGTTGGGTTTTCGCTACCCTCTACCTTCTACCCTCTACCCTCTAAAACTGATTCTCCACAATGTCGGTAAGCACGTCGCTCATCTTCAGTCCGGCGGCTTTCACCTGCTGCGGAATGAAGCTGGTGAGGGTCATGCCGGGGGTGGTGTTTATTTCAAGGAGGTTGATCTTGTCAACTTCCTGGCCGTCTTTGCCCTTGCCCTTGCTTATGATGTAGTCGATGCGGATGATGCCGTTGCAGTGCAGTATGTCGTATATGTGGCTCGTCAGCTCGGCCACACGGCGTGCCGTGTCGTCGCTGATGCGTGCCGGCGTTATTTCCTTTACCTGTCCGTTGTATTTGGCGTCGTAGTCGAAGAACTCGTTGCTCGTAACCACCTCGGTGGCTGGCAGCACTACCGACTTCTCGCGGGTCTTGTAGCAGCCGATTGAAATTTCCGTTCCTTCGAGATACGACTCAACCATCACGTCGCTGCTCTCCAGCATGGCCTTGCGTATGGCGGGTGCAAGCTGGTCTTTGTTCTTCACCTTCGACACGCCGAAGCTGCTGCCGTCGGCTGCGGGCTTTACGAAGCATGGCATGCCGATACGCTCCTCCACCTCGTCGTCGCTCACCACTTCCTCATAGCCTTTGCGTATGAGCAGGCTGTCGGCCACCGACACCCCATAGCTGCGCAGATATTGGTTGAGTACAAATTTGTCGAAAGTCATGGCCTCTACCAGTACGCCGCTGGTGGAGTAGGGCAGTCCTATCAGCTCGAAATAGCCTTGAAGGATGCCGTTCTCGCCCGGTGTGCCGTGTATTGTTATGTATGCGTAGTCAAACAATTGCTTCTTTCCGTCTTTCTCAAATGAGAAGTCGTTAAGGTTTATTTTGGATGTTGTGCCGTCGCCCAGATCTACATGCCAGTCAAGACCTTTCATATCGACAATGAACACTTCGTAGCGTTCCTTGTCGAAGAATGAGTAGAGGCCTTGAGCCGAACGCAGCGAAACGTCGTGCTCCGATGAGTCGCCACCGCAGACGATGGCTATTCTTCTTTTTTCTTGTTCCATTGTTGTTTTACTGTTATTTTGTCATGTTGTATGTGTTGTAGTGAGTTGGGCTCACTTTCCTATTCTTGTCTTGATGGCACGTAGCGTTGCCATTTCTCTATCAGGCTCCGCATGTCGTCGGGCAGTTCTGAGGTGAAGTCCATCTGCTGCTTTGTTGTGGGATGGACAAAGCCCAAGGTCTTTGCGTGCAATGCCTGGCGCGGACACAGCTTGAAGGCGTTAAGCACAAACTGACGGTAGCTGCCCGTGCGTTCGCCACGAAGTATTTCGGTGCCGCCATATCGCTCGTCGCTGAACAGCGGATGCCCAATGTGGCGCATGTGGGCTCGTATTTGGTGAGTGCGTCCCGTTTCGAGTATGCACTCCACGAGTGTGGCATATCCGAAGCGTTCAATCACCCTGTAGTGTGTCACCGCTGGTTTGCCCGTGTCGGAGTCGGGCGGAAACACTGCCATGCGCAGGCGGTCTTTTGGGTCGCGGCCTATGTTGCCCTCTATCGTGCCGGTGTCTTCCACGAAGTTGCCCCATACCAGTGCGTTGTAGCTGCGATGGGTTGTCTTGTTGAAAAACTGCACTCCGAGGTTTGTCTTGGCTTCAGGCGTCTTGGCCACTACTATCAGTCCGCTGGTGTCCTTGTCGATGCGGTGCACCAGTCCCACTTGCGGGTCGTTGGGGTCGTAGGAGGGCAGGTTGCGCAGATGCCATGCCACGGCGTTCACCAACGTTCCGTGGAAGTTGCCGCATCCGGGATGCACCACAAGTCCGGCGGGCTTGTTTATCACCATCAGCTGGTCGTCTTCGTAAACCACGTCCAGGGGTATTTCCTCTGGTTCGATGGTGGTGTCGTAATGTGGGCGGTCGAGCATCAGCGTCACGATGTCGCCGGGGCGCACCTTGTAGTTGCTCTTCACGGGCCTGTCGTTCACGTGTACGAACCCTGCCTCAGCCGCCTTTTGTATTCTGTTGCGGCTTGAGTGCTGCAGCTTTTCAAACATGAACTTGTCAATCCTTACGGGCACTTGTCCCTTGTCAACCTCAAATCTGAAATGTTCGTAGAGTTGCTGTCCCTCGTCGAGTTCGTCGTCTGTCGGCTGCACTTCAGCCGCTGTGTATTCCGTCGATGTCGTCATTGTCGTAGTGTATTATTCTGTCAGTTCCACGTCTTCCTCGCTTGGCGGTGTCGTCACTTCCTCAAACTCGTCAACCGTCATCATCTCGTCGTTGTCGGTTTCAGGCTCTGATACGTCGATGTCGGCAAATCCGTCAGAATAGCTTCCGTCGCCCACTATCAGTGTCAGCGGATGGTCAATCTGCACCCTGTCGCCCACCGCCAGCCTTTTGCCTCGGCTTATCACGCCATACACCCAGTCCTTTTCGCCGTCAACGTATTTCGGCGGCAACAGTTTGAATCCCATTGCCGTGAGCTTTGCCGTGGCCTCTCGGGCGCTGCTGTTGTCGATAATGTCGGGAATGGCGAAAGTGGGCGACGAAGGCGAGTTGACCGTGACGTATATCGTGTGTCCCTCTTTCACTTTATTGCCCGATGCCGGTGTCTGCGCCAAGATGCAGTCGGCGGGCAGACGGCGGTTGAACCCCGAGTCGCTGACCACAATCCGTAGTCCTTTTTGCTCCAGCAAATATTTTGCGTCGTCAAATCTGATGTTCTTCAGGTTGGGCACTTCTATCCCCTCGCCGTGATGGGTATATATCTCCAACCCATACTTCACGCCGAAGCAAAGAGCCACCACGACAAGACCCATGGCCAGAATGTTACCCCACAGGTAACGGCTCGTCATTTTTCCAAAGAATTCTTTTGCCTTCATTTGTCTGCAAAGGTAATGCAATTCGCAGACATGGCAAAATAAATTAGTGAAAAATTTTATAATGCCGTTCTTTTCTTTTTTTTCTTGGTATATAATAATATATATTTGCACTACTTTAACTCACATGCTTAGGACGTATAGAAACATCTATTTCCTTACTGTATT
>JAQXRI010000017.1 GCA_029218445.1 Prevotellaceae bacterium
TTGCCTTAACGACTTAACCTTTTCGTCTGGATACACTTTCAACAAATTGTCGATTTGCTTTCTTTTATCTCTCAACTCTTTTGTGAAACCATACTTCAAATATTCCACATACTTGTCAAAGCACAGATGGAGGTTTTCATAGTTCGCCTCTCCGCTGGAAAGCATTGCGAGGATATATTCGGCAGACTCGTTGAGTTCCACTATCTCTGTTATAGTGTTAAATACCGGACCCTTATATAGCCATTGCGAGTGTAGAGCTTGCATATCAAGCTTCTTGGGTGCTTCTCCATTGCAATCCACCTCCGCGCAAAGACAATTGTCATAATCAGACAGTCCTGTTATTCTCGCTATTGGTGCAGTTTTCTGCCGATTCACCAAATCATAGATACCATCAAGCGAGTCCTGCTTCCTCACTGAAGCAACATGTCGAGGAAACAGGACCTTTACAGCCCATGCGTCAACAGGATTGTTCTTGTCAAGACAAAGAACAACTCTCTCGCCAATGAATTCCTCCAAGCCTTTCTTAACTTGTATGTTATCCTTTTTTTCTTTTATAAATACAATAGAAAATGAAATTGCTGCCATTATTTTTTATAACAAATCACTTAATATATCTTGTCTTAGCATGCGCAATCAAGACATCTTGCATCACGTCCATCTTATCTGGAAGTTTAGCTTTATTTCCAGTTCGCCTTCTTCGTTGCGGTAGAGCACACAATAAGGTTTGCGCTGGAAGCCTTTGGGCTTGCCGTCCTTGTCCTTTGCCATTTTCGACGATGCAGGAGTGTCAAATTTCGTGTTCTCAAGCAAGTGCCTCCTTACCATGCCCATGTCGTAGAAATGGTAGCAGACCAGTTCGCCATCCTCTTTCACCACAATGTAGCCGTTAGCCTCATTTTCCCCGTTATATTGTTTTGAAGGATACATGCCCAAGGCTGATGCCACAAGCAGTTTTGTCATTTTCTCTATGTAGAATTGCTCACGGTTGGCGCAGCAGTAGCTGAGAGGATTGTCTTCTGCCACTTTCTTTGCTAACTCCTTGACCATGCTAATTCTTTCAGAACTGAAATACTTCAGCACACATGAGGCAAGTACCGTAGGAAGACCATAGTCTATGAGCTGAAGATTGCACATGAACACCTGACTGTCGAATGACTTGAACTCAATGCTCGCCCCTTTTGCATAGATGGCTTGCAGTCGGCGTTTCAGTTTGGAGTTTCCTGTAATGGCATTTATTTCTTTCACCTCCTCGTCGCTGAACTCGCGCCCCTTTACAGAGTATGTTATCAGTGTTGCGTCGCTTGTATTGAGCAATGTTGGCGCTCCTCCAATGAGCGATTTTATGCTGAATGCAACGACAGGTCTGCGTCCGACAACTGCATCGTAAAGATGTATTGTTACGTCTGCCTTGTGATCAGCGTCGCGTTTTATGTTCTTGCAGTGAATTTTCCTCATAAATGCCTCATTGGCGGCACTTGTCTTGAAAGAACGCCCATGTCCGTTGACAATGTCGTCAAAAAGTTGTTTCGAAGCTGCGACAAAGTTGTCAGACGATAACTTCATTATCAGTTCTCCGTTTTCGTAAACGGCAACCGATTTTGTGTTTCCGTTGTCAGGACGTTCGTTGTCCTCTATCTCATATCTATAATCGTTCTTGCCGTTCCTCAAATGTTCTTCCCTGAGAATTTGAAGAATAGGATAGTATGAGTTTGGCTTTTTGTTGTACGACTCGTCTCCATCGTACAATTTGCCGTCTGCCAATAGTTTGAACATAGTGTAAATTTCAGACCATTCGCCTTTGTTGGCTGATGTCTGCGACACTTCGCCGGCTGATTCTTGCTTCAGTTCGTCAAAAAAGAAAAAGAAAAACATTACAAAACCTCCTTGTTTCTTAAAATATTTAATAATTTCTCTGCCGTAGCCTGAATAGCCGGAACGGCAACACTGTTGCCGAATTGCTTGTATGCAGATGCGTCGGCGACAACTATCTTGAACGTGTCGGGATAACCTTGCAGCCTTGCCCATTCCCTGGGTGTCATCTTGCGTATGCCATCAGTGTTTACCGTTCCCTTGATGTTAGTGGTTGGAGTAAGATCCGTTTGACGCTTGTCTATCACAAGGTTTCTCTCACGTCCCAT
>JAQXRI010000018.1 GCA_029218445.1 Prevotellaceae bacterium
ATTGCGTTTCTACTAAGCGTTTTCATGTCCTTTTTTTGATTGTCTCAGCCCCTAAAGGCAAAAATTGACTGCAAAATTACAACTTTTCCAAGAGAATAGCACAAAATATGAAGCCGTTTTTTTAAAAAATAACCTAATTTAATCGACCTCTACGGTCAGAATTGCGTGTTGTAAGACCGTTATGGCCAACATCCTTATCATTTTTTTGCGAATAATGTTGCATGACACGTCGGCTAACTCAAAAAAATAGTGAAAAATAGTGCGTTTTATTTTGCGGTTCAGCATATTATTATTAATTTTGCCAACAGAAATCCAGCCAAACGGGCTGGTAGGGGTGCTTGAACGTTTGTTCAGGCTGAGATTACACCCGTAGAACCTGACGCGGATAATGCCGCCGTAGGGATAAGAAAACGACGAGAACGACGCAATCTCAGAGCATCTCCTTATTTGATAATTTATATTGTATTATACCATTACAGAAATGGAGAAATTGATTATTGCAGGTAAGGAATTCAACTCCCGACTGTTTCTTGGAACAGGAAAATTCGGTTCCAACGACATTATGAGCAAGGCCATCGAGGCTTCGGAAACGGAGATGGTGACGATGGCTATGAAACGCATCGACCTTGACGACGAGGGCGACGACATGCTTCGACACATAGCACGTCCAGGCATACAGCTGCTGCCCAACACATCGGGCACACGCAACGCCGAGGAGGCCGTGTTTGCCGCAAAGATGGCTCGCGAGGCCTTCGGTACAAACTGGCTGAAACTGGAAATACATCCCGACCCGCGTTATCTGCTGCCCGACCCGGTGGAAACGCTGAAGGCTACTGAACTGCTGGTGAAGGAAGGCTTTGTTGTGCTGCCTTACTGTCAGGCTGACCCGGTGCTCTGCAAGCGACTGGCTGAGGCTGGTGCCGCCACGGTGATGCCACTGGCAGCTCCCATAGGCACCAACAAGGGCTTGCGCACCATCGACTTCCTCAACATCATCATCGAGGAGGCTACGGTACCTGTGGTGGTTGATGCCGGAATAGGTGCCCCGAGCGATGCCGCAAAGGCAATGGAGATAGGTGCCGACGCATGTCTCGTGAACACTGCCATCTCAGTGGCCGGCGACCCCGTAGCCATGGCCCGCGCCTTCAAGAAGGCAGTGGAGTGCGGTCGCGAGGCTTACGAGGCCGGACTTGCACAGCAGCAGGCCGACATGACTGCCGAAGCCAGCTCACCTTTAACAGCGTTTTTGAATGTGTAAGCTCTAAAACCCTCCCCTCTCACCCCTCACCCCTTTAATACAACATCTATGAAAATAAAAATCAACAACAAAGAGGTTGAGACACAGGCACTGACCGTGGCTGACCTCGCTAAGGAACAGAATCTGCCTGAGAAGGGCGTGGCACTGGCTATAAGCAACGAGATGGTGCCACGCACGGAATGGGACAACCGCCAGCTGAAAGATGGCGACGACATAGTCATACTGAAGGCTTTCTGCGGCGGATAAGTCCAGCGGCCTGCCGCTGGAAATTAAAGAATTAAAAATTAAAGTTCTTTTGACCCTTAGAATGGCTATACAATAAAGTATTAAGGCTAAATCAGTGCAGTGGAGTAACTTGCTCTCCCCCGTCACTACGTGACACCCCCTCTATCTTAGAGGGGGAGCAAGTTACCGCACTGCATATAAAAAGGGTGGGAAAGTTTAATTATTTAATCTCAATTTTGAAAAAATTGATACAATGTTTTACGACGAAATACAGAAATACGATTGGGACGAAACAACCCAACAGATAATGGGCAAGACAGATGCCGACGTGCGCCGTGCCCTTGCCAAAAGCCATCTGAGCGTCGATGACTTCATGGCATTAGTGTCGCCTGCCGCCGACAAATATCTTGAGCCGATGGCACGTCTGAGCCAGCGCATCACACGTGAGCGTTTCGGCAAGACGATAAACATGTTCATACCTATTTATATTGCCAACTCGTGCTCAAACTCATGCGTCTATTGCGGATTCCACGTGCAGAACCCAATGGCACGCACCATATTGACCGAAGAGGAGATAGTGCGCGAATATGAGGCGATAAAGAAACTCGGGCCGTTTGACAACCTCCTGGTGCTGACTGGCGAGAACAAGGTGCTGACGGGAGTGAAATACATAGCAAGGGCTCTCGACCTGGCAAAGCCTTACTTCAACAACCTGCAGGTAGAGGTGATGCCACTGGCTGCCGAGGAATATGCCGAACTGCGCAACCACGGACTGAACGGAGTAATCTGCTTTCAGGAGACATACAACGAGAAGCGATACAAGTTGTATCACCCACGAGGGCCGAAGTCGAACTACGAGTGGCGACTGAACGGCTACGACCGCATGGGGCAGGCCGGCGTACACAAGATAGGCATGGGAGCCTTGATAGGACTTGAAGACTGGCGCACGGAGGTGGTGATGCTTGCACGCCATCTGCGCTATTTGGAGAAGACCTACTGGCGCACACAATACTCAGTCAACTTCCCACGAATGAGAATGGCTGAGAACGGAGGATTCCAGCCAAACGTGGAGATGACCGACCGCGAGCTGGCACAGGTGACATTCGCCATGCGCATATTCGACCACGACGTTGACATCTCTTATTCTACACGAGAAACGGCGGAGGTGCGCAACAACATGGCAACACTGGGCGTGACCACGATGAGTGCCGAAAGCCATACCGACCCAGGAGGCTACTGCTGCCACCCCGAGTCGTTGGCGCAGTTTGACGTGAGCGACACACGCACGGCAAAGCAGGTGGATGCCGACCTAAGAGCCTTGGGCATGGAGCCTGTGTGGAAGAATTGGGACAGAAGCTTTGATGTAGTCCCCTCCAGCTCTCCAAAGGGGGAGTGAAAAGAGGCTCATTGATTCAGAACTAATAAAACATGAAGATGAACATATCTCCCCTCCACAGGGAGGGGGCGGGGGTGGGCCAATACATCGCCACACTTACCATAGCCGGCAGCGACTCGTCAGGAGGTGCTGGCATACAGGCCGACATTAAGACCATGTCGGCACTGGGATGCTATGCCGCTTCGGCCATAACGGCAATAACGGTGCAGAACACGCTTGGCGTGACTGCCGTACATGCCGTGCCGCCGGAGATAGTGGCAGGGCAGATAAAGGCTGTGATGGACGACATTGGGCCACGAGCCGTAAAGATAGGCATGGTGAATGATGCAGCTACCATTCATGCCATTGCCGAAACGCTAAGGCAATACAGCTTGACGCACCTCGTGGTTGACCCCGTGATGGTGGCTACGAGCGGGTCGCGGCTGATGCAGGACGATGCCGTTGAGGTCTTTTGCCGTGAGCTATTGCCTCTCGCCACTCTGCTTACTCCTAATGTGCCTGAAGCAGAGGTGCTGTCGGGCATAAAGATAACCGACAAGGCAACCATGGACAAAGCAAGCCGCTGTGTGTTGCAACTCGGTTGCAACAACCTCCTAATCAAGGGCGGACACTTGGCAGGGCAGAAGGTGGACAGGCTTTACGGCGAGGTGGAGCGAGAGTATGTGGCTGAGAACGTGGCAACATGCAACACCCACGGCACAGGCTGTTCGCTCTCGTCGGCCATTACCTCGTTTTTGGCGCAAGGCTTTGCAACTGACGAGGCGATAGGCAAGGCAAAGGAGTGGCTAACCGAGGCACTCAAGGCGGGGGCTGACGTGGAGATAGGTCATGGCCACGGCCCTGTAAACCACTTCTTCAACCCAAGGAGAACTATAATTCTCACGCAAGATTCATCACTCTTTACTCATCATTCTTCATTAAAAAAAATATGAGAGCAATACAATTCATAACCCACGAAACGGAAACCATAGGCTATGTAGAAGGAGCGCGAATGGCTCTCGAAGGCGGTTGCCGATGGATTCAGCTTAGAATGAAAGACGCCTCTGACGACGAGGTGCGCAAGGCGGCTGCTGAGATTCAGCCCTTGTGCAAGGACCACGACGCCATCTTCCTCTTGGACGACCGTGTTGAGCTGGCAAAGGAGCTGAAGGCCGACGGTGTACACCTTGGCAAGAACGACATGCCCGTTGACGAGGCTCGACGTGTGCTTGGCGAGGAGTTTATCATCGGCGGTACGGCAAACACCTTTGACGACATTGAACGGCTGGCAAGCCAAGGAGCCGACTACATAGGCTGCGGTCCCTTCCGCTTCACCACGACAAAGAAGAACCTTGCCCCTGTGCTTGGCTTGGAAGGCTATCGCGACATCATTGCCAAAATGGAACATGCTGGCATCGACTTGCCTGTAGTTGCCATCGGCGGCATTACAGCCGACGACATCGACGAAATACTTGCCACAGGAGTACGCGGAATAGCTATCAGCGGAACGATATTGAGGGCTGAGAATCCTGTGGAGGAAATGAGATTTATTTTAGAGGGTAGAAGGTAGTGGGTAGAGGCTCGAACTAATCTCTACCCTCTACCTTCTACCCTCTACCTTCCCAAAAAAAAATTATAACGATATGAACAACAACATCAAAATCACTTATCCCAGTTCGGAGAAAGTCTATATGAACGGTGTTATTCACCCCGAGCTGAAGGTGGGCATGAGGCGAGTGACGCTCACGCCTACGGTGACTATCGAAAAGGGCGAGAAGCACTTCGAGGAGAATGCTCCCGTCTATATCTACGACACAAGTGGTCCGTACAGCGACCCCAACGTGGAAATAGACCTCGAAAAAGGTCTGCCTAAACTGCGACAGCCGTGGATAGCAAAGCGCAAGGAGGGCGAGACACAGATGGCACTCGCTAAGCGTGGAGTCATTACGGAGGAAATGGAATATGTGGCTATTCGTGAAAACATGAACTGCCGCGAACTTGGCATCGAGACACATATCACGCCGGAGTTTGTGCGTCAGAAGGTGGCTGAAGGCCGTGCCGTGATTCCTTCAAACATCAACCACCCGGAGGCGGAGCCGATGATTATAGGAACTGACTTCCTCGTGAAGATAAACACCAACATCGGCAACTCGCACCTCAACTCAAGCATAGAGGAAGAGGTGGAGAAGTGCGTTTGGAGCTGCAAGTGGGGTGGCGACACGCTGATGGACCTCTCAACTGGCAAGAACATTCACGAGACACGCGAATGGATTCTGCGCAACTGTCCTGTCCCAGTTGGCACGGTGCCAATGTATCAGGCTTTCGAGAAGGTGAACGGAAAGGCTGAGGACCTAACATGGGAAATTTTCCGAGACACGCTTGTAGAGCAGTGTGAGCAGGGTGTTGACTACTTCACCATACATTGTGGCATACGACTAAAGAACGTGCCGCTGTCTCAGGGACGACTGACTGGCATGGTGAGCCGTGGTGGCTCCATCATTTCCAAGTGGTGCATGGTTCATCAGCAGGAGAGCTTCCTCTACGACCACTTCGACGACATCTGCGATATCTGCGCCAAGTATGACGTCGCCATATCGCTTGGCGACGGACTGCGTCCAGGCTCAACCTACGATGCCAACGATGCCGCTCAGTTTGCCGAGCTTGACACCATGGGCGAACTTGTCGAGCGTGCGTGGGCAAAGAACGTGCAGGCGTTCATTGAAGGTCCTGGTCATGTGCCAATGCAGAAGATTCGTGCCAACATGGACCGTCAGATAGAGAAGTGCCACGGTGCGCCTTTCTACACCCTTGGCCCTCTCGTTACCGACATCGCCCCTGCCTACGACCACATCACCAGTGCCATTGGTGCTGCCATGATAGGCTGGTATGGCACTGCCATGCTCTGCTACGTCACTCCAAAGGAGCATCTTGCGCTGCCTAACAAGGACGACGTGCGTGCAGGTGTAATAACCTATAAGATTGCCGCCCACGCTGCCGACATAGCCAAAGGCCATCCGGGTGCCACGGTTCGCGACAACGCTCTCTCGAAGGCCCGCTACGAGTTCCGCTGGAAGGATCAGTTCAACCTTGCCCTCGACCCCGAGAAGGCTCTTGAATACTACAAGACTTCAAACAAGACCGAAGGCGAGTTCTGCACCATGTGTGGCCCCAACTTCTGCGCCGCCCGCATCAGCCACTCGCTGAAAGACTGCAGTCAAGCATAGGTTGAAATTGAGAATTAAAAATTAAAGTTCGTGACAGACTTTAGACTTATAGTGATAACACAGCCCTCGTTCGTTACGGACGAGGGCCTGTTGATTAACACCCTGTTTGAGAATGGGATTGACAGGGTGCATATCAGGAAGCCGGGGGCTTCGGGGGAGGAACATAGGAGGCTTATTGAAAAGATTGACGGGCGGTGGCATGACAGGTTGTCGCTGCACGACTGCCATGACGTTGCCTTGGAATATGGCTGCGGAGTGCATCTGAACGGAAGAAATCCTAATAAGCCGCAAAGCGAGGGTAGGGTGGTGATGTCGGCATCGTGCCATTCGCTTGCCGAAGTGGTTGAGCGGAAGAAGGTGTGCGACTACGTTTTCCTAAGCCCCATTTTCGACAGCATATCAAAGCAAGGCTATGGTTCGGCTTTCACAGAAGACGACATAAAGAAAGCCACCCAAGGCGGCATCGTCGATGAACGGGTGATGGCCTTGGGTGGCGTATGTCTTGATAATTTGGGACTTGTCAGCTCTATGGGCTTTGGAGGAGCCGCATTGCTTGGCGACGTGTGGCGCGACTTTACTTTATTTTGTCGAAACCTTCGCCAAATACGCCCTGACAGAACGACTGCGAAACCATAGCGTTGGGGTCGATACGCTTTATGGTGTTGAACACCTCCTGCGACTCGTATTTCCTTGTAAGGATAATTAGAATCCTCACATCGCTCTTCTTGAACCAACCCGTTCCGTTGATTACGGTGACGCCACGGTGCATGCGCTCGTTGACAATGTTGGCTATTTCGTCATATTTTTTTGATATGATGAGGAACTGTACCGTTTGGCGAGTACCGTTTATCACGTAGTCGCACACGTATGCCGCCACGAAGGTGAAGCAAAGACCATAGACAATGGTTTCCAAACTGTGGAAGAGAAAGTAAGACGACGAGATGATACACATGTCAACCATCTGCATGGCACGTCCGAAGCTCATTCGGGTAAACTTGCTCAGCAGTGCCACAATGATGTCGGTGCCGCCTGTGGAACCGTTGTGTGAAAAGACGATGCCCAAACCGGCACCACTCAACATGCCTCCAATGAGCACATGCATGAACTTGTCTTCTCCGGCGGTGACCACAGGATTGGCCATGAATATGGGGCGCAGAGCATCGATGAAGAAAGAGATGATGGTCACTCCAATCACCGTGCGCAGCACAAACTGCTTTGACAGAGCCTTGTAGGCAAGTATAAGCAGGGCTATGTTCATAAACCAAAGCATCACGCCTGGCGGCAATCCAAAGGCATAGTAGAGCAGCGAGCTGGCACCCGTCATACCTCCCATTACCACCTTCTCTGGCAGAATGAATGCGTTGAAGCCGATGGCATACAGCAGTATGCCGAAAGTAATGAAGCAATAGTCCTTGACCATTTGCTTGCGCTTCAGCTTTTTGCGTTGCGCCTTTTCTTCTTCCGAATAATTGTATTCCATTTCGTTTTATTTGTTTTTCTCAATCCTTATTCGTGCATCCACAGCTACAATGTTGTCGCCGTCGGCAAGCAGAGGGTTGATGTCAAGTTCCTTGATTTCCGTGGCAAAGCGGAGCAGCGTCGAGAGGCGTACTATTATCTCAGTGTATTTCTTCTCGTTGATGCCCTTTTGTCCGCGTGTACCCTTAATAATCTTGTAGGCACGCAGCGAGCGTATCATCGACTCTGCTTCAGAATACGTCAGAGGGGCAAGGCCGCTCGACACGTCCTTAAGAACTTCCACAAATATGCCTCCCATGCCGCAGAGCACCACGTGGCCGAAGCGTGTCTCATATTTTGCGCCGATGAACAGTTCTGTGCCGCGCAGCATCTTCTGTACCATGACCGAGTGGGCACCCTCTATCTCCATCATTCTGTCGAACTCCAGTGCAAGGTGCTTTTCGCTGCGTATGTTAAGTGCCACGCCGCCCACGTCGCTCTTGTGTATCGGGCCTACCACCTTTGCCACCACAGGATAGCCAATCTTTTCGGCAAAGTCGATAAGCTGTTGCTTGTCGGCGCTCACCATTTCGGGCACCATGGGTATTCCGGCACATTCAAACAGCTGGCGCACTACGTGTGGCTCGACAAAGCCGTCGCCTTCAATTGAAGATATCACTTCGCGGATGCGGGGCACATCCACACCAAACAGCTCTATCTCAGGACGAGCGGGATTGGGGGTGGATATGATGCGCGAAAGCGAGTTGGCCAGTGTCACCTCGTCGCTGAAGTTTACGTGGCCCTTGGCCAAAAACTCCGCCACTTCAGGGCCTGCCGTGTGAAGGCATGGCAGAATGGGGAATATGGGTTTCTTGCATTCCAGTATCTTCTTGTGCAGCACCTCGTAGGTCTCAAACAGTTGCACGAGTCCCGGTGTGCCGAATATCACCATTATGGCGTCAACATCGTCAAAGCGTTTTTCGCAGTAGTCGATGGCTGTGGCCAACTGCTCGGGAGTGCCCGTGGCCAGAATGTCGATAGGGTTGGCCACCGATGCGCCTGGGAAGAGTTTCGACTTCAGTTCCTCGGCTGCCTTGCCCGTAAACTGCGGCACCTGAAGACCACCTTTCGACAAGGCGTCGGTAAGCATCACGCCGGGGCCTCCCGCATGGGTGACGATGGCGAAGCGGGATAGTGCAGAGGTGAGAGGTGAGAGGTGAGAGGTGAGAGGGGGCAAGCAGGAGAATATGCAGCCCACTGTCGTCAGCTCCTCTCGCGAGAAGCAGCGCACTATGCCCGCCTTGCGGAAGAGAGCCTCTACTGCCGAGTCGCTTGTGGCTATGGCTCCCGTGTGTGACGATGCCGCACGGCTGCCGCTTTCGCTCGAACCGCTCTTTATGGCCGCTATCCTGCATCCCTTGCGTATAAGCGAGCTGGCGTGGAAGAGCAGCTTGTCGGGGTTTGATATGTTTTCGATGTAGAGAAGTTTGATGGTCGGGTCGGTTTCGGGATTGAAGTGCTCGTCCATATACTGCAGCACGTCTTCAATGCCTATCTGCTTGCCGTTGCCTATCGACCAAACGGAGTTGAACTGCAAACCTTTCATTACGGCCGATTCGAGAATGAACACAGCTGTGGCTCCCGAACCGCTTATGAAGTCAACGCCCTTGGCGTTAAGCTGCGGTATGGGTTTTGTAAACACGCTGTGATGGTGGTTGTTCAGCAGTCCTATGCAATTGGGGCCTATAAGCGCGGCTCCATACTGTTCGCAGGTGTCCAGTATTTCCTTTTCCAGCACTGCCCCCTCTTCGGTTTCCTCGCCAAATCCTGCCGAAATGATAATGAAAGCCTTGGTGCCTTTTTCTGAGGCCAACGCCTTCACGGTGTCGGGACAGAAGCGTGCCGGAATGACCAAAATGGCCAGCTCGGTAGGCGGCAGCTCGCTGACGTCGTGAAATACTTTTATTCCCTGCACCTCGTCTTCCTTAGGGTTGACAATGCGCAGCATTCCTGAAAAACCTCCATTGATAATGTTTCTCACAATGGCTCCACCAGGCTTGTGGAAATTGTTAGAACCACCTATTACGACGATGGATTCTGGTTGTAGAAGTTCTTTGTTTATCATGATTTATTTTATTTGGCTGCAAATGTACATAAAGTTACAGACAAAACAAAATAAAAATCGAAATATTTTTTTTAAATTCAAAAAAAGCAAGGTGGAGGCCGTTGCACATCCACCTTGCTTTATGTTTAATGCGGTCAAATTTCATTAGTTGCGGAACACGAGAGTGCCGTCTTCGGCATCTATCGTTATCGGCTTTTCGCGCGACACTTCCTCGGCGAGCAGCTTGCGTGAGAGGTCGTTGAGTATCAGCCGCTGGATTGCCCGCTTCACTGGGCGTGCGCCAAACTCGGGGTCGAAGCCCTCGGTGGCAAGCGACTCAATGGCAGCGTCGGTCACGTTAAGCTGGAAGCCCTGCGGCTCAAGCATCTTCTTGACGGCGTTCATCTGAAGGCGAACCACGTCGGCTATCTCGTCCTTCCTCAACGGCAGGAACATTATCGTCTCGTCTATTCGGTTGAGGAACTCAGGACGAATGGTCTGCTTCAGCATCGTGAACAGTGTGCCTTTCAGCGATTCAATCTTGGCGTCTGACAGCTTGCCTCCGTTCTTCTCCGTCTCTTCGCGTATCAACTGGCTGCCAAGGTTGGACGTCATGATGATGATGGTGTTCTTGAAGTTCACCGTGCGTCCCTTGTTGTCGGTCAGCCTTCCGTCGTCGAGCACTTGCAGCAGGATGTTGAACACGTCGGGGTGGGCCTTCTCTATCTCGTCGAACAGCACCACGCTGTATGGCTTGCGCCTTACGGCTTCGGTCAGCTGTCCGCCCTCGTCATATCCCACGTATCCTGGAGGCGCACCGATGAGTCGCGACACGCTGAACTTCTCCTGATACTCGCTCATGTCAATACGGGTCATCATCGTCTCGTCGTTGAACAGGTATTCTGCCAACGCCTTTGCCAGCTCTGTCTTTCCCACACCTGTCGTACCGAGGAAGATGAACGAGGCTATAGGTCGTTTCGGGTCTTGCAGTCCTGCGCGGCTTCGCCTTACGGCATCGCTCACGGCGGATATTGCCTCTTCCTGACCTATCACACGCTTGTGCAGTTCCTCCTCAAGGTGCAGTAGCTTTTCGCGTTCGCTCTGCATCATGCGTGTCACGGGAATGCCCGTCCAGCGGCTCACCACCTCGGCAATGTCGTCGGCGGTCACCTCCTCGCGCACCATAGCCTCGCCGTCCTGTGTCGAGCGCAGCTGCTGCTGAATGTTCTTGATGTCGTCCTCAAGGTTTTTCAGGCGGCTGTAGCGTATCTCAGCCACACGCTCGTAGTTGCCCTCGCGCTCAGCACGCTCTGCCTCTAACTTCAGGTTCTCCATCTGTTGCTTGTCGTCCTGAATGCGGTTGACGAGAGCCCTTTCGCCTTCCCATTTCGCACGATACTGCTTCTCCTTGTCGCGCAGTTCGGCAATGTCCTTGTCAAGCTGTGCCAGCTTCTGCGTGTCGTTCTCACGCTTTATCGCCTCTCGTTCTATTTCGAGCTGCTTCAGTCGGCGTGTTATCTCGTCAAGTTCCTCCGGCACCGAGTCGTGCTCCATGCGCAGCTTTGCAGCCGCCTCGTCCATGAGGTCAATGGCCTTGTCGGGCAGGAATCGGTCGCTGATGTAGCGTTCT
Source organism: Prevotellaceae bacterium (assembly GCA_029218445.1). Classification (GTDB taxonomy): domain Bacteria; phylum Bacteroidota; class Bacteroidia; order Bacteroidales; family Bacteroidaceae; genus Prevotella. The sequence continues at coordinate 11,275 of JAQXRI010000018.1, forward strand.
GAGAGCTGCACGGCGGCTATGCAGGCATCGTCCTGTATGCGCACCTTGTGGTGGTTCTCATATCGCTCTTTCAAACCTCTTAATATAGATATTGCGCTCAGTTCGTCAGGCTCATTCACCATTACGGTTTGGAAACGTCGTTCGAGAGCCTTGTCCTTCTCAAAATATTTTTGGTATTCGTTCAGTGTCGTGGCACCGATGCTGCGCAATTCTCCACGTGCCAGTGCAGGCTTCAGAATGTTTGCCGCGTCCATGGCTCCCTCGCCGCCTCCTGCGCCCACGAGGGTGTGAATCTCGTCGATGAAGAGGATGATGCGCCCGTCGCTCTTCGTCACCTCGTTGATAACCGATTTCAGTCGTTCCTCAAACTCGCCCTTGTATTTCGCACCGGCCACCAGTGCGCCCATGTCGAGCGAGAAGAGCTGCTTGTCCTTCAGGTTTTCAGGCACGTCGCCTCTGACGATGCGCTCTGCCAAGCCTTCCACGATAGCCGTCTTGCCCGTTCCCGGCTCACCTATCAGCACCGGGTTGTTTTTCGTCCGTCGCGAGAGAATCTGCAGCACACGCCTTATCTCGTCGTCGCGTCCTATCACGGGGTCGAGCTTTCCTGCCCTTGCCTCCTCAACAAGGTTCTTGGCATATTTCGCGAGGCTTTGGTAGTTGTCGTCAGCCGACTGCGACTGCACATTCTGTCCCTGTCGCAGCTCGTCGATGGCCTTCCTCATTTCCTTCTCGGTGCATCCAGCGTCCTTCAGTATTCGGCTTGCCGTGGTGTTCGATGCCAATAATGCGAGCAATATCGGCTCTACGCTGACAAATTGGTCGCCCATCTTTTGCGACATGTCAACAGCCTTTTGCAGTATGCCGTTGGTGTC
>JAQXRI010000019.1 GCA_029218445.1 Prevotellaceae bacterium
GATAAAACTATACATGAGGGATTGATAGTTCTTCAGTATAGAGGAGAAAAACTAAGCGATTGTTATCTGGAGTTGCTTCATGCCAATGGCAACAAAGAAAGAATATACCTGCTGGACATTGAAGAATATATAATCCAAATAAAATGATTTTTTTATTGTTCAGGTGAAAGATTTGTAATGTTAGAGCATCCATAACAATAACAGGACACAAAAACCTGTAGCGAATAAATAGCATTATTAACAATTTAAAACTTTGAATTATGACAAACGAAGACTACCAGCTCGAAGAGCTTGAGAACGCAGCAGTGAACAAGAGTAACAATGCAAAGCGTATAGCAGCTGCAGCAGCACTCCTTGCAACTGGTGGAGCAGCAGGCTACGCTGCCACCACGATTCCATTCGACGATGGAGAGGAACACATGGAGAAACTGTCGGAAGAAGACCTCGAGGGTGTGGTGGATTCTGGCGCCAACCAAGTGCAGACACCCGAAACGAAGCCACAGCCGGCACAGCCAACCCAGCCTACACACAATGCCAAACCAGTAGAGCCAACGGAAGACCAAGTTGACGTTAATTTTGACAAGTCAATTCATTATGTTGATGGTGAAAATACTGTTATGACTGCTGAAGAAGGTACTATCAACGGACATAAATTCCAACTTATTGATGTTGATGGTGACATGCGTGCTGATATCCTCGCTTATGATGAGGATGGCAATGGTGTTTACAATGACGATGAGATAATTCAACTCTCTCAGAAGGACCAGATAGCCATGGGTCATGCTACAAGACAGCATGAAGTAGTGGTCATTAACAATGACGAGGTTGATCCAGAGCCAATACAACCGTATCCAGAGCCTTACGACATCCTGGATGAGAAGGATTATGCCGACAACAATATCCACAATGACTTTGAGGATGAAAAGACCGGCGAGAAATACAGCCACGACTATGCCGAGAACAACGAGAACTACAACAACAACGGCGATGTGGACCACTATTCGGCAGGCATGTCTGAATATGCCATGGAAGAAGACGGTAAGGAAGAAAGCGACTACGACTACAACGACGTTGCAGAAAACGACATGGGCAGCGATTCTTTTGAAGACCTTGGCCCAGACTCTATAGACATCGTATAAAACACAAAATTAAGTATCATGCAAAAGAAAACTTGTCCAAATGGTCATGTGTATGACCAGAGTATTTACGGGGATACTTGTCCCTTGTGCCCATCGCAGGCTAACGCAGGAAGCAACACCGCCACTAATATGACCATGGCAGCGCCAAACGAGTCGATGGGGGCACACACGAGAGTTGTACAACCTTCTTCGCCGCAAATGGGTATGCCAGGCGGAATGCCAAATTTCCAGCCCCAGATGGATCCTACCGGTAGTACAAGGGTGGCACAAAATGTAAAGCCTCAGGCTCAGGAAACGGCACGTCCACAGGCAGGTAATGTAGGGGCAAGAACCATAATAAGACGCAATCCGGCCATGATGGGGGCTGCTGTGAAGCCTGGTGATGATGGAAGAAAACTTGTTGGCTTCCTCGTTACCTACAACAGAACTCCAATGGGTAAGGCCTTCAATATCTATGAGGGACGCAACTATGTGGGTCGCGACGCTGATTGCGATGTGTCGATTCCTGATGACAACCAAATGAGCGGAAAGCATCTGTTGATACGCTACCTGAGCGGAAACAACAAATTCAGCTTTAAGGATGAGATGTCGAGCAACGGTACATACGTCAACAAAGAGCTGCTTGACGAGGGAGAATTGCAGAACTATGACATCATACGTGTTGGAAGCACTCTCTTCATCTTTATTGCAATACCTCAGATTTAATCATACATGTGACCATTATGGACAATTTTCTTATAGCAAAAGCTACTGATGTAGGTATAGCACGCCAACTGAACGAAGACTCTATGACAGTCTTTGATTCTCCTAATGGACAGGTACTGGCTGTATGCGACGGAATGGGTGGACAGGCGGCTGGTGATGTGGCAAGCCAGCTGACTGTCAACATCATTGAAAACATTCTGACCGACAATACTTTTGAAACGCCGGAAGATGCAATCAAACGTTCCATTATTGCCGCTAACCAAGGCGTACTTAATCGTGCCGCACAGAATCCTGAACAGGAAGGCATGGGGTCAACTTGTGTTATGCTGATAATAAAGAATGGCAGGGTTCATTGCGGTTGGGTAGGTGACAGCAGAATATATTATATAGCCAACCATACCATTCGTCAGATTTCCCACGACCAGTCCTTTGTTCAGGAACTTATCGACAGTGGACAAATATCGGTAGAGGAAGCTGCCAATCATCCCCAAAAGAACGAGATAACCAATTGCATCGGTTTGCAGGGCATGACTACTCCGCAGACAATAGCGGACCCAATTACTCCTGAACCAGGAAGCATATTCCTGCTTTGTTCTGATGGACTAAGTAGTTTTGTTGACGAAAGGCATATTGAACGCATCGTAAGCAATTCCGGCATGACTCTTCAGCAAAAAGCCGAAAAGCTTATTGCGGCCGCCAACGAGGCTGGTGGTCTTGACAATATTACCGTGGAATTGGTGCAGTTTGGAACATCAGAGGTGGCTGGTGCAACTTCTGGCACTTTGTTTGAAACTCCAGAAGGTGTAAACAACGCAAAAAAGAAGTCGCGTCGTTTCTTGTATTCAATGATTGGCATTATCGTTTTGGCATTGCTATGCTTGATTGGTGTATATGTATATTCACATCAACAAGAGAAAAAGCAGGAAGCAAAAAAGGAAATTAAGACTGGGACAACAACGAAACCAAGTGGTGCAAGTACTCGTCAAAAGCCTGCAAAGAATAACAATGCAACGCATAATGAAGCTCCTGAACAACCAAAAGTAGAGAAAACTACAAATCCAAAGACTCAAGGCAGAAACTCAGGAAACCGTGTTTCGACTATCGTAAATCGAAACAGGGGGAATGGCAATGTCAATAATGTTGAGAATGCAATTAACGGTAATTCCAATAATGGCGACCCAAATCCGCCAAAAGACGTTCCTGAAATACTGAATGAGAAAGACAAATAGTTTATTGAAACATGAGAACAATTTCAATATATCAAGTAGAAGATACTCCTATAGGGTCGGGAGGCATGGGGCAGGTTTTGCGTGGCCAAGACCCACAAGGACGGCAGGTTGCCATTAAGGAGATATTGCCTGAATTTGCCTCTGACTTTGAAATCCGCACACGTACAGAACGTGAAGTGGAGATACTCGAGATACTGAACAATACCGAAGGCATAGTAAAAGTATATGACCGTTTCCCCATCAACAACAATTTCTATATCGTTATGGAACTTGTGGATGGAAACAATGTAGAACAGTATGTCGGCAAATATGGTGCAATGCCATACGAACGTGCCGTGCGCTTCATGATGAAGATTCTGGAAATAATGCAGTCTGTTCATGAAAAAGATATCGTTCACCGCGACATGAAGCCAAGCAACATCATGATAAGGAACGACGAACGCGTCTGCATTCTTGATTTCGGAATAGCCAAGGAAATGGACAGCCTGAACGGCAAGACGGCATTCGGCACAATAATAGGTTCTGACGGATATATGAGTCCCGAACAGGCTCAAGGACTGTCAATAGACCATCGTGCTGACATATATGCCTTGGGCTGCGTCTTCTACTACATGCTGACTGGTCACCATGCTTACGACACACTGGCAAGCCAATACGAGACAGAGTCGAACATAGTGAACAATCCTTTCCCGAGGCTGACAAAGTACAGTAAGAAACCATTCCCTGCCAAATTGCAGGAAATTCTTGACCATGCTACCGACAAGAACATGATGAAACGTTATCAGTCGTGTCGTGAATTCCGCAAGGACCTGGAGATACTTTTGCCAAGCGCCAGCAAATCGCATACCATAATCAGTTCCAACAAGACCGATAACCTATTCATAACTGTTGGACGTGAAGGTTGTGACCTTATCGTGAACGACGATTTGATGAAGGTGAGTCGTAGTCATCTCGACATTACATACAAGCAGTTTACCGGTGGACGTTACTACGTGATAACTGACCACAGTTCTAATGGCACTATGGTGAACGGACATCGACTAAACAGGGGAGAGTCGGAAAACATTTTGGCGAATGGACCGGCACCGCAGATATTCTTGGCTTGCGACGAATGCTATCCTTTGGATTGGGATGAGGTGAAGAGGCTTATTGCTGTGAAAATTAATGAAACGTCAGGTAAAGATGACGGGCCTACTGGTGACACTCAGTTCAGGAATGATTTTGATTCATTCAGTAAAGCCAATCATTCATACATTGAAAATGGCAATGGTAATGTATCATTTGTAGATGCCATTAAACTATTCTTCACAAGGGCTTTCGATTTCAACGGACGTTCGCGTCGTAAAGAATATTGGTATGTAGTACTGGCATGTAATCTATTGTACCTCCCTTACTACTTTGCCATATTCTCGATGTTCCTGGGTGATGGATCTCTGTTTTCAGATTTATCTGTCGTTTACTTTATTTTGTCTTTGGTACTCATCATACCTAATATCTCACTTACCCTGCGCCGTCTGCATGACATAGGCAAAGATTGGAAGTCCTTGTTGTGGTTGCTGCTGCTGTTTGTGCCTATCGCAAATTTTGTTATCTCAATCTTGTGGATTATTTGGATGGCCACTGACTCAGAACCTGTAGAAAATAAATGGGGACCCTGTCCCAAGCAAGTTTAATAGAACATGATACCCGTAGATCTTCTCAATTATCAGTTATTGCGTCTCCTTGGACGTGGAGGCATGGGCGAGGTATATCTTGCGCGTAACAAGAACATCGAACAGTATGTTGCCGTAAAGGCCTTACATCCGAAGTTTGCCAACAACGCGGTACTTCGTGCAAAATTCAAGCAGGAGGCAGTAATGCTTAACTCATTGAATCACCCTAACATCGTGAAGTTCCTCAACTTTGTTGAGAACGAATATGGTGTGTTCCTGATAATGGAATATGTCGATGGTTGCACCCTCGAAGATTTCATAACCAAGAAGAACGGACTGATAGTTGAGGAGAAGGCCTATCCGATGTTTGAAGAGATACTTCATGCTTTCTCTTACGCTCATCAACATGGCATCATCCACCGCGACATCAAACCAAGCAACATTTTCCTCGATAAAGAAGGGCATATAAAGGTAATGGATTTTGGTATCGCACAGATTATTTCGGAAGTAAACAGTAGGCAAGGGTCATGGTCGTCTATGGGCACGCCGGCATACATGAGTCCTGAACAAGTGTATGGTCAACCGCTTGACATGCGCTCTGACATTTACTCGCTCGGAGTGTTGTTCCATCAGATGCTTACGGGACGAGCTCCGTACGACTCGACAACCATGTCAGACTTGGAAATTAAGGGACGTGTGGTGAACGAAAATTTGCCAAGGCTGAAGAACTATTATCCATATATTTCAGACGGCTTGCAGCAAGTGGTTGACAAAGCCACAGCAAAAAGGCCTGAAGATAGATATGCAAATTGTGACGACATGTTTGTGGCCATAAAAAACGTCTTGTGTCCGGATAAAAAGTCAAATCTGCCCATTTATATCGCTTCGGCAGTAGCGGCAGTGTGCCTGCTCATTGGCTTCGGTATATGGGACTTTTTCAGAACAAAGGTTGACTATTATAAGGACTATGCCGAGTATTATGGGGTGGCAAAGGGTATCGGAAGCCTGAGTGGACGTGAAATGTCGCATAGGGAAAGGACTTATAGGGTTGAGTCGTCGAGATGGAAGGTAAGGCGCATCACGTTGGTAAACTCAAAAGGTAAGCCTGTCAGTCACATTGATTCTGAACACCTTAACAGCCGATTTACAGATGTGTATTATTACTATAGTGACAACGGAAAGGTTGATTACAAAAAGGTGTACAATCAATACGGTAAGCTGCTCTATAAAATTGACTATGACGAGAACATGAAAGTGGCAATGTTCAAGCATGACGATGAGCATGGCACTGCAAAGCGCCTTGTTTCAAATACGACACAGCTGTATGACGTGAACGAGAGAGACCGCAGCTCAATAACACGTTACCTGCTTACATACGATGATGAAGGCCTTCTACAGAAAATGGAGTATGCCAGCGGCGAAGACAACACTCCTGTAGGTGATGCCGACAACATATATGGACAGGCATATTCCTACGACAAAAAAGGACGTGTGACGGAAGTGCGTTTTCTCGGACAAGACGGGAAGGTGCGCGGTAACAAGATAGGACTCGCTGTCAAGCAATTTGAATATGATGATGATGACAATTGGACACAGGTGAAATATTTGTCGTCAAAGGGCAATCCTTCACATGATGGCAACAACTGCCAATTGGTGAAAATTGAATATGACAAATGGGGAAATAGAATCAGTGAGAGATACTATACGATGGACGGCAAGCCTTCTTATCGCACTGATATTTCTTCATGCGGCTTTAGGTACGAATATGATGACGAGGGAAACAATACTGTTAAATATCTGATCGACGGTAATGGCAAGACTATAATTGGAAAGCATGGTTATGCCATTCTACGCAAAACTTACGATGACAATGGCTTTGTTACAAAAGCAGAGTGTTTTGATAAAGATGGAAACAGGACGAATACTACGGAAGCGGAAGGAGAGGTTTCGAGTATCGTGAAATTTGTCGTTAACGACAAGGGATTAGTATTAGCTTCGGCCATATATGACACCCAGGAACAGCCTGTTGAAAGCTCGAAGGGTGTACACATGTGGAAGTGTGAGTACGACTCGATAGGCAATATTACAAAATTGGATTATTATGACAGAAACATGAAGCCTGCGCGTTATGGTGGTTATAATAGTGGCGTGAAAATAACCTATAACGATCAGTCTTTATACAGTACAAAAACATATTGTGACAAAGACGGCAACTTGACTTATGACGAGTATGGTGTAGCCAAGATACAATTTACGTATGACAAGACTGGCAATGTCATAAAGCAGGAACTTCTCGACAAGGATGGGCAAACTCTCGTCAATAGTCGTAATGGATATGCAGTGGAGCAAGTAACATACGACAATATCGGCAATATCAAGACTATACATTACTATAATAGCTCAATGAAGCCTTGTGTTTCGTCGTATGGCTATTATGCGAGAGAATTCGTTTACGATGAAAAGACCAATTTCATGATAGAAGACAAATTTTATAATGCCAATGGAGGAGTAATAAAGATAAAACGATATACATACGACAATAATGGAAACAATACATCAGAGTGGACTGTGGCAGCTTCTGGTTCAATCATTGGTGTAGTGATGCACTACGAATATGATAGCAACAATCAAATAACCAAGAACTATAGCACCAATTTGTCAGGCAAAAGAGTTCCACAAGAAGGAAAGGCTTATTGTGAAATTCGCTCTAAGTTTGATGAGCGGGGAAATCCTATAGAACTAATGTTCTATGATACAGCAGGAAGACCTTCCTATGACGACCAGAAAACTCATAAGCGCATAAGAAAATTTGATGAACGCAATAATGTGATATACGAGAAGAATCTCAGTAAAGATGGAAGGCCTATCGAAGGAATTAACGTCAATCCGGAGGCCAAGGTTACTTACGATGATTATGGCAATTTGGTCGGACTAAAATGCTTCGACGGATATGGCAATCCATACACGTGTACAGAAGGATACCATAATTTGGAGAGAAAATATAATGAGAATAATCTTCTTGCCAGCGAGTGCTATAAAGATGCTCGTGGGAGGTTGGTAACTCATAAATATTACAAATATGCAAAAATAACATATACATACGACTCCAAAAGGAACAAGATAAAAGAAAAAATATTTTCTTCCAGTGGGGCTATGACCAATTATTCAACATATAAATACAATGAGCAGAATTCGCTTGTCGAAGCGTGCGTATATGACTCATCGGGTAGGCTTGACGATTCTAAAGTTGGTTTTTCCAAATTTAAAATCATCTATTTGAAGGATGGCGTCACGCCTGTTAAGAAAACCTATTACCGGAGAGGAACTGCATTCGCATGGCAGCATTTTGACGCCACGACAGGCACATGGGGCAATCTTACATTATAAGAAATAATATTAACAAATTAATAAATTATACAATTATGAAAGCATACCGCTTTATCTCAGCACTGATAGGTCTCTGCCTATCTGTAGGAGCAATGGCTCAGAAAGCATTGACAGAAGACGGAACCAAGGCACAAAAGGCTCTTGTGGAACATCTTAGAGCTAATGGCTTGGCACCAAGTATTGACACACGCGACAACAGCGTATGTTTCAAAAGCAATGGAGTACTTTATTGGGTTACTTTTGAAGAAAGTTCACCTGTGTTGTACACAATTCACAGAAAGGGTTTGAACATGGAGTCTGACAAGGCTTTCAAACCATCGTGCGCAAGAGCTGCATGCAATGAAGTAAACCGTAAACACAATGTTAAATGTGTTTACAACGATAAACGTGTAGAGTTTTTACTGCAGACATACGCAAAAAATCCATCAGACTTCCACGGCGGATTCCGTAAAATGCTTGCTTCTTTCAAAGATGTTGATGTAACTTACAAAAATTCATATGAAACTGCGTTTGACAAGTGGAAGAAGGACTCTATAGCAACAAACAAACCTATTACACCAAACACACCTGTAGGTAATAGTCCTTTGAAGGTGACTTATATCGCTTTTGGAAACTTTGACTCGCAAGATAATGTTATTTCTGACTTCGACCAACCTCTGCGCAAAAGTGCTTGTAGATATATTAAAGCTTCACTCGACGTTTCTTCAACAGAAAAGGGTATATTCAAAATCGGTATGAAACTTATTAATCCCGATGGAAAGGCAATGGTGGCTACTAAGGGGGTCGATTATTGTTCAACTTCTAACGTAGAGATAAAGAAAACTGGAAAAGAAATACGTTGCGATTTGAATTCATACGGCTCGGATGACCCCAACTTCTGGAAGGCCGGTGAATATAAAGTAGAAATCTATGATTTTGAAGTAGGGGCAAAATTGTACTCAACTACGTTTAATATTTTGTAAATTACTATTATATGAGAACAATGAATATAAAAAACATTTTTCTTTACGCATGTGCCATTGCCCTTTTTATGGGCATGGCCGTGTCGTGCAAGAAAAAGGAACCACAACCTGCCGAATATGCTAAAAGTATAGCAGAGATAGCGGCACAATACAATAAAAAGTGTCCGAAGGAAGAGGCAAACGGAACAAAACTGGAATCGGTGACGTTCGCTAATAACACCATGATATTCAGGCTTAGTTTGTCTGATCAGGCTATTGTGACAATTAATCTCGACAATACTAGAGACAGCATTATAAACAGCATGTCAGACAAACTGAAAAAGTTCTTGGTGAAGGGGAAGTGCAACATAGAGTACAAATACATTTCGCCTAACGACTCGTCTTCGATTACGATAGTTCCTAATGAGATTGCTAACTCATTGTCGAAAAAGAATTAAACAATAGAAACATGACCACAATAACAACGCAATACCCTTTTGTCGGAAGTATTGACACCAAGCAGGGAGGACGTAGCGAGAACCAAGACAATGCCGGGTTTGTTGATACTCCCCTTGGCTTTTTGCTCGTGGTCTGTGATGGTATGGGAGGTGGTCCTGGTGGAAGGACTGCCTCTCTCATGGCTGTGGATACGGTCTTGTCGGTCTTGGCTGAAGTTTCAGAACGTACTCCAAGAAAAGAAGCATTGGACTTTGCCATATCCAAGGCCAATGATATTATTTATTCAAAGTCAAATGAAACACCAGAACTGCGTGGGATGGGTACAACGATTGCTGCTATTCTACTGAATGAAGATTCAGCCGTTGTTGCACATGCAGGTGATACACGTGTTTATCAGTTGAGGAAGGGAAACATTGCTTATCGTAGTTCAGACCATTCAGTGGTTGCAAACTATGTCCGCCAAAATAAGTTAACGGAAGAGGAGGCAAGGAATCATCCTCAGTCAAACATAGTTACGAGGGCTTTGGGCATTAGGCCCTCAATGGAAGTGGAGTTTGATGAAATCTCATTCCAAAGAGGTGATAGGTTTGTCGTATGTACTGATGGTATTTGGGGTATGATGCCAGAGAGAGATTTTGTGCAATCGCTCTCTCGAATTATGGGAATAGATGAACTGACCACAACTATAACAGAAGAGATAGACAAGATTGGAAGGGAAAAGGGGAATAATCATGATAATCTTACTATTGCAGTTGTTGACTCTTCTTTTGATTCCAAGATAAAAAAACTGAAAAAAAATCACAATGCAGAGACATTGCCTGCAAAAGGTAATTGGAAAACTTCAAAATGTAGTAAATATCGTAGTTTTTTTACAATTCTCCTCGTATGTCTCGCATCTGCTGTTTTGACGTTGGCATATTTTAATAATGACTGGTTTACCGAAGATAATGAAAGGATTGGAATTGGTGATTTTGAAAAAGGTCCTACGGTAACTACTGTTTCGAAATTAACTATTAAGAAACATGAAGAAATACCAGACAGTCACCCCAAAAAAGTTAGCCCCCAACCTGTTACATCAACTGACAATGGAGACAAAAATGTTTTCACTGATTCTGTATCCTTAAAAATAAGGAATCAGGAAATAGCAAAACATATATCTTTGGTATTAAAAAGTCTTGATAGCCTGAAAAGAATTACTGGCAAAGGACAACAGAAAGTAATGGGAAGAAAACGAAGCTTCGTTGAAAAAAATATAATTCCCGATGTTTCAAAACTTAAGAAAAAAGTCGATAAAAGCAAGTTGTCCAATGTAGATGAAATAATTGGTTTGTTGAAGAAGAAGAAAACAGTGTCGTGTACGAAGAACGGACAACTGACAAAAGAGGGTAACTCGCATATAGACACAATAAAAGCCAAAATATCTAACTTGAACAATTGATGACTAATATAGAAATGATGGATGACCGTATGGTTGTCAATGCCATATTGTTGCGTAACCAAAAGGTAACGCAACAATATTTGTATATCAAGTGTTTCCCGCTTTTCAAAGCGATTTACGACAATTACTACACTGATTGTCAGAGCTGCATAGAGTTCATAAATGAAATATACATCCTTCTGATGGCACCAAATGCCGAAACAGGATTATGCAAACTACAGACATTTCAGTTTAGCAGTACCTTGACGACATGGTTGAAAACTGTCGCCATATATTATTGCTATGGGCGCTATAGGAAAAAAGGGAAAATAACATTTGTCGAGGAAAAAACAATATCAAATACTGGTAATGGTGACAGATTTAACCAGATAGCAGCATCTTTATATGTTGAAGAGCAAGCAATGAGCTTGGAAGACTTGGAAGTTATTCTACGATTAATGCCAAACAAGAGGTATAGTTCTATTATAAGAATGCGATATCTTGAGGGTATGACTAATGAAGAAACGGCTTCGGCATTGCAAATGAGTATGGATAACTTCTATAACAAGCATTTGCGGGCTAAAAGACAGTTTAATGAAATAATAAGAAAAGAAGGACGATATGGGAAACTTTTATAATCCAGTTCTTACAGAAGAACAGATGGCTGCCTATTTGGATGGTATGCTTACGACTGAGGAAAACAATATGGTTGAGGAACTTATTTCCTTCTCTCCAGAGATGAAGGAAATACAGGAAGCTGTTGATGCTGTTGATGTTTCATTTATATACAATTCCGACATAGAAGTGCCGATTGAGTGTTTGGCAGATGATTTTTCACTGCCAGAAATACCAGATGTTGGCGACATGGGTTATGTCGATGATAATATTTCTTCAGATGATGAATTTGAAGGAATGGATGATTATCAAAACGAAAACGTTGACAATAGTAATTATGACATTGGTTCAGAAAATGAGGATTCATTTCTTGACTGTGACTGTAACGGTATAGAGTTTTAGTCGGAAAGTGAAATTTCCGATTGATTAACAAACAAAATAATAATTATGGCAATAATAAAACTGCAAGGCGAATCTGAAAAAAGAAGAGGATTGTTCTACGAGGTTGATTCTGACATGGAACCTATTGGAGAAGGTGGAACAGGTAAGGTATATGAAGGGCGATGTATAAACACTAAAACAGGTGAAACACGTCCTGTCGCAATAAAATTTATGTTTGCCGATCTGCCGGAACAAATAGTTGAGCGAGCTCGTAGAGAATCGTCGATACAGCTCAGAAATGACAATCTTGTTGAGATGCTGGGATTCATTGAGACAGAATCGTATGTTAATAACACCATACAAAAGCATTATCACGTAGTGAGTGAGTTGTTGCATGGTGTTTCGTTGACTGACATTTTCGATGGAAAATGTACCGATGCGAAAGGAAGGGAAATACCATACGCAAAAAAACTGTTGAACATTTATTCGAAAGACCCTGACCATTTTGCTAAGATAATAACAATTAATGTGCTGTCGGGACTCATGGCTTTGCATGATGCTGGCTACATACATCGTGACATTGACCCTTCAAACATAATGATTACCGATGACAACCATATTAAATTGATTGATTTTGGCATCTGTAAACAAATGGATAAACTTACGACACATGATAAAGTACAAACTGTAGCAGGTGTATTTATGGGTAAACCCGAATATGCATCTCCTGAACTCGCTTTGGGAGACATAAAGCATCAGAATCAAACATCTGACATTTATGCGGTTGGAATTCTGATGTATCAGTGTATGTTGGGACATGTTCCGTTTGAAGGTACAAGATATGAGATACTTGACAAACAAGTTAAGGTTAAGCTTCCTGCTAAAAACATAAAGAATGTCAGATTGAGAAGAATAGTAGAAAAAGCTTGCGACAAAAAACAGGAGTTGCGTTATCAAACATCTGCTGAAATGAGGGTTGACCTAGAGTCGCTTGACATAAAGCGAGTAATGGATCCTCGAAAGAAACGAATGTTGGCAATAGCAGCTGTATGTGCCATTCTTGTAATTTTTGGAGGGTTAGGCAGCGTCTATTGGTATAGCTCGCATAAAGAAGCAGAACACAAGGCTTTGGTTGAAAAGAATACTAGGGACTCGTTAGTGTTGATAGTTAAAACATCGGTCAAACAAGCTGAAGATTATGCCAATAAGGGCTATATGCATGATGAGGGGTACGACAAATATCTTGTTGAAGCAAAACGATGTTATGATAAGGCTGATGAGGCTGTTGGAAAATTGGAAACAAAAGATGCAAGTTTTGACTATAGTCAGAAAAAGCAAAAACTCGTAGATGCTCTTGTCAGTGCACGTGACGAATTGAGCGTAAAAGCTGATGTGCTGCAGAGCGATTCCGACCCTATCGTTGTGGAGGAGTCAAAATTGATACGCAAAAGAATAGAAGAGATAGAAAAAGTGTTACAAAATAAATAGCATAAAGATATGATTGAATTAATCCAGCGAAATATCTCAAGAACACTGATAGTGTTTGCTATGATTATGTTGTCGTCAACGACTGTTGCACAGACATCAGGTGACAAATTATATTCACAAGGATTGGAATTGCAGAAAAAACAAACAGTTCAAGCTCAGAGGTCTGCTATATCAAAGTTTGCTTCCGCCAAAAAACTATATGATTCTGCTGCAAAGAAGAAACAGTGTGACGATGCAATTGCCGTAAGTAACAACATAATAAAAACCATCTCAAACAAGAAAGGACGAAAAAATAATAGCCCACAAAATGCAAAAGAGGCTTTACTGAAAGCATCTGTTCTTGAGTTGAGCAACGAAAAACTTGAACTTGACTGTAGAGGCCGCTCCGTAACTGTAAATATATCGACGACAGAGCCTGAATGGAGCATAACGCCGATAGCCAATAATGATGGAGGCGCTTTTGTGTCGGTAAAGCAACATGCTGATGGACATAGTTTTGAAATAATATGTTCGGCAAATCTGAGTACGCGTCAGCGAAGTCAGGTTGTTGAGGTGAGAGCCGGTGACTTGAAAAAGACACTTGTTGTTGAGCAAAATGGAAAGCCTACTATCCTAAGTGTAGAGAAAACAGTAGTCGAATTTTCAAGCAAGGGGGGAAGCAAGTCCATTGAGGTTTATTCAAACTCAGATTCTCAAGAAGATGACAACAATAATCGCAACTGGAAAGTGGTGTCAAGCCCAAGTTGGATAAATGTTGTGGGAGAAGAATACAAGGAAAAGGGCTTTCTGGGCAAATTAGGAGATACGGCAAAAAGTCTGGTGAAAAAGAATGCTTCAAGTGCCGAAGATCCTTCTGTGGTAACATCTGTGATGAAAATTGTTGTATCTTCAAAGAACAAGAACTCACCTTCGAGAACAGGAGAAATTGTTATTTGCAGTGAAAGTCAACAAGCAACAATCATAGTACAACAAAACTAATGGATATAAATAATGTAGTAATATGGAAAGAACTCATAGAATAGACAGATACCCTCTGTTGGGCGAACCTGTCCAACTGTTTGAGGGGGACAATGTTTACGTCATTCATGAAATGGCACAAATAGGTAAGGTCTATAGCTTCAAGTGTCCTAATTGTCATTCGCTGTTTATTTCAAAGGCAAATGACGATGAGGTTGTGAAGATTAAATGTCCTGAGTGTGAAACGTATATCTGTTTTAGCTCACGCGGCAAAGAGGGAATACCTTCCAAGCGGAGAACTCAAATAATTGCGGAAGAACATTTCCCGACAAGCGAGGGAGTGTTGGTTTGGTCTAATGATGGACAGATACTTAATCATACGCTTGAGCCAGGTGAGATAACCATTGGACGTTTTGATGCTAACGAGCCTTCAGATATATCATTAATGGACAACACGGCAAGTAGGCGTTCCGTGAAGATTGCAGTGACAAGAGGGGAGAAAAGTGGAAAATACAATATCAAATTAACTGTTCTTCGTACCACGAATGCTGTTTATGTAAATAACAATGCCCTATACTCTAAAAGCAGCATCTATCTTAATTATGGTGACACTTTTAAGGTTGGTGGAACCGTGTTTACCCTCATTGCTAAAAATAATTGAAAAATATGCTTACTTTTAACAGATTCGTTTCCTGTTTTCTTTTTTTGCTTGTTGTTTGTTCTTGCAGTGACAAGAACAACATGGATGATACTATTCCAGAAGCAAATGAAGATAATGAATTATTATCACATTTCGACAACGATAAAAACATCAATGTAATTGATAATGATACAGCGTATTATTCTCCTGTCATTGATTTCAGTTATAGCGATTATGACTATCAAATCAGCAAGAAAAATGAAATGTTCGCTATACGAGAATTATACAATTGCTCATTTGGCGAAAATTTCGTGTTTTCTCCATATAATATATCTTTGACTTATTCGATAATGATTAATGCGGCAGATGAAAATGTAGAACAGATGTTGAAAGATTATATGGGCATAGATGATGGCATTTCAAATGAAATTAATAGTGCTTATTATCAAAAGACTATAGGTCTCCTTAATGGTAATAGTTACAGCACAGACAAAAAATATATGTTTCAAAATGGCTCCTTTGTTTCTGTTGACAAATTACATATTACGAATAAGTTATGGGTTAAAGAACATTCATACATAAATAAATCGTTTGTTTCTGTGCTAAAGCGTTTTAGTACGGATATCAAAGGCGTTAACTTCTTGCGTGATAACAATGAAATTAATTCAGAAGCGATAGAATACTCGGACAATGAAAATGCTTCAATAGATTACTCAGACTATTCTTCCATCAATTCGATAATGACTAATTCCATTATCTTTAGTCAAAAGTGGAAAGACCATTATGATAGGTTTTATAAGCAAAGTTTCGCCAATATGGATAAGGACTCCGTAAGATGCACAAAATTTGGTTTTAATGGCGACGCTAATTTGTATAGTTGTGGGTTTTATTATGTTATTGAATTGCCTTATCAAGATGAGGACTATTCAATGTTTGTTATCTATCCCTGTTTTACAGATATGAGATTCGATTACGTTTTGCTGGATATAAACAATAAAGGAGGCTTGTCAAATATTATAGGGGATATGAAGACAACTCTTGTTGATTTTAGAATGCCGGAATTCTGCATTAAAAAATCTTCTCCTTATACTGGTGGGCAGAAATTTGACTTAGGCTTGAGTCTGTCAAATGTTTCCAACAATGCGTTTTGTCTAAATAATATATATCAGATTTGTTCCGTAAAGGTGGATTGTGATGGAACTTCCGCTATAGCCAGTGTTCCATTTCCACCGGGGGCAACAGAAACACCACCAGACCCATCTTTACCTGAAAAACCTGTTGAACTTGATGTTGACAGACCTTTTTGGTTTGTGATTCGCAATAACAAACTTTCAACGATTATTTTTGCTGGATTTGTATCAAATATACTATGATTAGAGTACGAAAATATTAGGAACTACTAATATACCTTCACATATTTCAAGTATCGAATGCACAATGACACTTCTGGCGATTTGATTATTTTAGATGAGCATGGAGATGAGGATGAAGTTTTGCCATTCTTGGTTGACGGTAATGTAATGCACATCTATGAAGACTATAGTTATGACGATGTTGAATGGATTCTATATAAAAAATGAGAAAAAGTTTTTGATTGTCTAACTATTCAATAGGCTCAGATAACATTGGCATTGCTCTTGTGCAGTGCCAATGTTTCTGTTTTAATGGTAGTCGCCTCATTCTAAATGTGGTGAAAGGCTTTGAGTGCTTACAGTGGACTACATGTCTTCCATCGAAAGTCCTTTTAGTTCTACCTGATAGCTTCGCAAGTGGGACTTGATATATTGGTATTTCTCTTCAAGGGTGTGGGCGCTGAACTTGCGCGGGTTGCGCTTTACTTCCGCCACTGTTGCACGGCGGTCGAGCTTCTCAATGGCAATAAGGTCTATCTCGTTCCCGCCTTTGCTGTCCCACCAATGTGATACCTCGGTGACACGGCCGCGCTCACCGTATTGCTGGCGGAAATACTTTTCGAGGACAATACCGCTGAATTGGGCGTATTCTTGCCTGATAGTTTCGCCAAGAAGGTCAAATTTGCCAAGTTCCACCATAGTGCGGTTTGCCTCTATGAAGCGAAACCAGAACATCAGGAAGCAGTCGTCGATATAGTACTTCACTCCTTGACTGTTGGGTTTTGCCCACATGGGGCGACGCTTTGCGATAAGTGAATACTCCGTTTCGAGCGTGTCTAAATACCGGCCGCTGTTCTTTCCCACAATGCCGTCAATTTCTGCCTGGCTTGTCATGCCTTTGGCAATGAGTTGCAGAATGCTGTAGTAAATCTGATATTTGCGTCCAAATTCACCTACTAACAATTCTGTTCCCTCCTCAATGAAAATGCTTGATGGACGGCATACTGTATTCAACATGTCCTCCCACGTCTTGCATCCCTCGTCCATCAACTGTGCTACATACTTTGCCACTCCGCCGGTTATGGCATAGAGCATCAGGAGGTCCTCGGATGTGTATGAGGGATTATGGTCGGAGAGTATCTGCTTGATTACGTCGGTGCTGAATGGTTTCAGGTCGATGCGTGCGGTCTTTCTTCCGAACAGCGGTTCGCGCCTGTCCTCAAAAATCTTGCGCATCATCGAATAGATACTGCCGCAGGCTATGAGGTGTATGTGTGACTGTTCGTGATATTTGTCCCATACTTTCTGTATGTTGCTGATGATGCCTTCGTCAATGTCGGCGAGCCGTTGGAACTCGTCGATGATGAGCGTCACCTTGGCGTTGCGTGCGTAAATCATGAGTTCCTCCAAGATTGCCGCCACACTGTTGGCTTGTCCATGAATATGCAACCCCAACACCGACTCCACCTGTTGCTGGAAGTCGATGCATTGCAGCTGTTCCGCTTTCTTGCCTACAAAGAAGTACAGGTATGGCTGTCCGTCGAGGGCGTGAGTCATCAGTGTGGTCTTGCCGATACGCCTTCGTCCAATCAACACAGTGAGTTGCGCACTATGCTCAGCCAGTGCGTCAAGCCTTCTCAGTTCGGCAATTTCTTTTTCTCTGTCATAGAATCTCATAACTTTACAAATTTGTAAATTACAAATAATTTATTTGCAAAGATATGACTTTTCCCTCTTACTTCCAAACATTTATCCGCTTTAGGGGGCTAATTTAACGTGATTTGGGAAAAATTATAATTCCATGTATTTTTGTTCTTCTATCTTGCAAGTGTGCTTTTTGCGGCTCATTTAGCTCAAAGGGTATTTGTTCCATTGGAAAAAGATACGCCTGATATTAGGTTTGAGGAAATACTAAGAACTGTTTCCCAAAGTGAAATACCCAATAATGTTGTTGATATATTGTTTACGACAGGAACAACAGGTAAACAGAAAGGTGTGATGATTAGCGATATGGCTATTGTGGCTAATGCTGAAAATCTTGTTGCTGCCCAAGGCTTTTGCCATGAAACGACTTTCGTTATTAGTGGTCCATTAAACCACATAGGTAGTTTGTCAAAAATATGGCCTGTTATTATGGTAGGTGGTACCATTATTATTACAGAGGGTATGAAAAATATCCCATCTTTTTTCCAAGCACTTAATTATGAATCGAATAAGCTCGCAACTTTTTGGGTTCCAGCTAGTCTGAGAATGTTGCTGATGTTGGAAAAGAGTAGGTTAGAGAGTGTTGCCTCAAAATTCGATTTTATAGAAACAGGTGCTGCTTATTTGTCTAAGGAAGATATGTGTGAGCTTTGTAAAGTTTTTCCCAAAACGAGATTATATAACACCTACGCCTCCACAGAGACAGGTATTGTTTGCACCTATTACTATAATAAAAATGGTTGTGTTGCAGGATGTGTTGGCAACGTTATGAAACATTCAGAAGTTTCATTGTCAATAGATGGCTACATATGTTGTAAAGGCAAAACTTTGATGAGTGGGTATGTTGGCTGCATCCCGAACTGATATGCGATTCTCAGAAGCCCTGAAACTGGCGATTAGGAGACGCAAACTAGGAGACGCAAACCAAGGTTTTTTTTCTTTGGACGTACGTCCTTAGGGTATAAGGACAGATAAATTTTCAGTATAGATGAAATTTTTTTTCTGTATTTATTTGGTCGTTAACCTAAAAATGAGTAATTTTGTTCTTGGTATGAATTATTAATGTTACAAATAATGAGAAAAATGTTTTATAAACGTATGACGAAAAGGTTTGTTCTGGCTACATTGGCATTACTCTTGTGCAGCGCCAGTGTTTCAGCTTCTGATGGTGACCAGCAGGATGGTAAGAATAGTGAGAGAGCGGTGGGTGCTGTAGAGGGTGGTGTACAGCTTGGCATCTGTGAATCGCTTGATGGCTATGGGGCAGGTTTAAATGTCGGCGCAGAAGTAAGGTATAATCTAAAAGGGGCGCCTGTAGATGTAGGACTGTTAGCTGATGCCAACATCTTTTTTGGCAGTCCGTTATCCCACAATGTAAAGTTTTCGGCTGTTGGTGATTATAATTTCAATCAGGTGAAATGGTGTTCACAGTTTGTTGGATGTGGTGTGGGTATCGGGTCTTACAGTAAGTCGATATTCGATTTTGAAGGTGGTGGCGAGGACGATAAAATCTATTCTACTTGTTTCATTTCACCACGTGTGGGACTGGAAATGTTTAAGTTTCTGCGCTTGACCTGTACACTTGATGTCCCGCTTTCTGACTTTTCATTTACAAGCTTCTCCGTCTCTGTAGGCGTTTGTGTTGGTGGAAAAAACAAAAAGTCTAAACGCTGAATTTCATGGCTTTGACGGTAACAAATGCTATTGTGTGTCGAAACTGTTTTTATAAATCGGTTGATTCTGTATTATGACAAGTGAAGAGCAAATTAAGGCTGATGAGCAGTTTATGATGAAGGCCATTGCTGAAGCGGAAGAGTCGGCGAGGGTGGGGGAGATTCCCATCGGTGCGGTCGTGGTGTGTAGGGGACGTGTAATATCGAGGGCGCATAACCTTACCGAAACCCTTTGCGACGTTACCGCCCATGCCGAGATGCAGGCCATCACTGCCGCCGCCAATGCCCTTGGCGGCAAATATCTTACTGAGTGTACGCTTTATGTGACCGTTGAACCGTGCGTAATGTGCGCCGGTGCCATAGGCTGGGCACAGATACCACGCGTTGTCTTTGGAGCATACGACGAGAAGCGCGGCTTCCGCAAGTATGCTCCAAAGGCAATGCATCCTAAGGCTGTGGTCGTTGGGGGCGTACTGGAAGAGCAGTGCGCCAGTTTGATGACAAATTTTTTTAAAGGCCGGAGGTGAGGCTTTTACAGGAGTTCACTTCCGTCGCCTATGAAGTCGGTACTCTCGTCTCTTACTTCTTCGTCGGTTGAATACTTGTCTTGTATTATGCGTTGGTTGTAGTCCTTGCGCAATGGAGCCATACGCATGATGAAGTCGTTGAAGTCGAGTGTAGGTATTACCATGCCGAACAGTCCGATGCCGGCTCTTGTTCCGCTGGGCAGCGAATTGTTGAACAGGTAGGCCGTACTGTAGAACGTGTGGTGATAGATTTCTATCCTGTTGTACTTTCTGAAGGTGTCCATCGTGTCGTCGTCAGGTGTCGTGTCGGCATGTGTGAATGCCGACATGGTGTTGCGCACCAGGTTGTCTGACATGTCAACTTCCTTTCCCTGACACTCCATAATGCACTCCATAATGTCGTCGTTCATCTCTTCTTCCATTTTTGCTTTTGAAGGCACTGTGACATTGGCAATCAGGAGTATAATGCCCGTAATTATGCCCACAATGATTATCTTTCCCAGGCAGCTGCGCAGGAATAAATCGACAAACGATAGCTTTGGATATTGTCCACTGTCTGTTTGTTGCATAACATTTAGGTCTTAGTAGTTTTGGTAATGAATAATTATTATTGGTGGATTAGGTTCATGAATTCCTGTCGCGTTTTGGCTTGGTTGAATGCTCCACAGAATTCGCTTGTCGTGGTTATGGAGTTTTGTTTCTCCACGCCTCTCATCTGCATACACATGTGACGTGCCTCGACAACGACCATTACTCCAAGTGGCTTTAAGGTCTGTTCGATGCATTCCTTTATCTGTAGCGTCATTCTTTCTTGTACCTGCAACCGATGTGAAAAGATGTCAACCACACGTGCTATCTTGCTAAGTCCTGTAATGTAGCCGTTTGGAATGTAGGCCACGTGTACTTTTCCGTAGAAAGGAAGCATGTGGTGTTCGCACAGCGAGAAGAAGTCAATGTCTTTCACTATCACCATCTGGCTGTAGTCTTCTTTGAACAAGGCGTCGGTCAGCACTTTGTGTGCATCCATGCTGTAGCCCCTTGTCAGTACCTGCATGGCCTTGGCCACTCTCATGGGCGTTTTTTGCAGTCCTTCCCTTTCAGGGTCTTCGCCAAGCAGTTGTAGTATGTCTTTATAGTTGGAGGCAAGTTGTTCCAAGCCTTCACGGTATTCTGTTTCTGGATTCATTTCAATATTGAACGCTAATTTTTCCCTTTACAATGGATGCCTGATTGTATCCCATCTTCTTTATTTCAAGAAGCATTGCATGTGCTTCTTCGTAGGTACGGAAATTTCCAACGCGGCAAATCCATCTTGGTGAGTAAAAGTGTACGTAAATGGGCTGTTCGGGAAATTTCATCTTTATGGCGTCGCCAATGTTTTGAGCTTTTTGGCGGTCGGCACGTGTGTTTCCCCCTGCGAAAGCCTGCACCCTGTAGCCGTTCACCTTGTAGCTTCTTGACATTACCTTTTTGCGCATATCTACGGTTGGTATGTCAAACTCGCCGTCTGATGTGGTTGGTTCCTGTTGCTGTTTAGGTTCTGTGGTGGTGGCGACAGACTTCTTGGGTGTTTCCGTTTGCTGAGTCTTCTTGGGCGTTTCCGTTTGCGGCGTTTTCTTTGCCGTTTCTACAGTCTTTTGCTGAGGCGGCGTAGTCGTTTGCGGTTTTGCCGGCTGAACGTCGGGCTGATTGCCATTTACGAGCTTGTCAATTGCCGCACTATGTACGACTGTTATCTTTCCTTTTCCGACAATATGTTTCTGCAGGCGTTCGGTGAACGTCTGTGCAGAAGATGTTGTAGCGACGCATAACAGCGTCAATAGTGTGGCAATTGTTTTCATAAATAATTATTTCCAAGCGTCAATGATGCCTTTGAAGTCAGCAGCCTTCAGTGAAGCGCCACCGATGAGTCCGCCGTCGATGTCAGGCTTTGCAAACAGCTCAGGAGCGTTGCTTGCCTTGCAGCTACCACCGTAGAGGATGGTTGTGTCGTCGGCTACTTCTGCACCATACTTTTCAGCTACGCAGCTGCGGATGAAGGCGTGGATTTCCTCTGCCTGGTCGGCTGTAGCTGTCTTGCCGGTACCGATGGCCCAGATTGGCTCGTATGCGATGACGATGTTCTTGAAGTCTTCAGCAGAGAGGTTGAATACGCTGCCTTCGAGTTCTGCCTTGCAAACCTCGTTCTGCTTCTCTGCTTCACGCTCAGCGAGTGTTTCGCCGATGCAGAAGATTACCTTCAAGCCGTTCTTCAGTGCGAGCAGCACCTTCTCCTTCAGAATCTCAGGAGTTTCGTTGTAGTATTCGCGGCGCTCAGAGTGGCCGAGGATAACATACTGTGCACCAGTGCTCTTTACCATTTCAGCTGAAACTTCACCGGTGTAGGCGCCCTTCTCCTTGTCGGCGCAGTTTTCTGCACCAAGGCCGATAACGTCCTGGTTAAGGAACTGTGCAATGCTTGCCAGATGGATGAATGGAGTGCAGATGACAACGCCGCAGTTAGGCTTCTCTGCTGTCAGTGTCTCGTTAAGCTCCTTTGCCAAAGCAATTCCATCCTGCAGGTTCATGTTCATCTTCCAGTTACCTGCTACAATTTTCTTTCTCATTGTTTTACCTTTCTTTAATATGTTAATAACTATATTGTTTTTTTGGAAGTTAAAGGAGTTAAGGAGTTAACCCTCTCTTCTCCTCCTTACCCATTTTGTCCATGCCCAAAAGCGGTCGGCTATGGTGAGCAAGGCCAATGGGATGGCAAACCACAATATCATTGCCACTGCGGTGCTTGTATCGTTGCCCTTGTCGAGGTTCAAGCCGCCCTTGTCAATTGTTGGCGTGTCGGGCGTTACTATGGGCAGAGCGTTATGGCTCCATTTGCCTTCGATGCGTCCGTCGTGCATCAGCACCATACCAGGATTGCTGCGTATGATGGTCTTCAGTGTTGTCTCGTCGCAGTTGGCAAATTGGTATTCGGCTCCTGTGCGGTCGCGCCAATGGCTTATGCCTTTGCCGGTGCTTGCCGTTAGGCAGATAAATCTATAGTCGTGTTCAGTGGCATAGTCGTATATGCGGTTTATCTCGTCGAAGTGTATGTCGTCGGCCTGTTCAAGGTGTGGCGATACCAGCATGAGCGTGTAGCCCTTGTCGCCAACAATCTCTTCGGTAATGTCCTCGCCGTCGTTCTCCTGGCTTTCGGCCATTGTTATTGAAAAGTCGTGTATGGCAGGCTGATAGCCTTTCTTCGTCTGAACAGTCTTGCTGTCGATGAATGTCCAAGTGGAGTCGGGATAGTCTTCCAGCTTGAACTCTTTCCTTTGGCCGTTCTTCTCCAGTATGAATGTCGTTTCAAATTGTGGCATTTCGGCACCTTCTGGTATTTCCATGCCTTTGCGTATGTCGGCTCCCACATGGTAGGGGCGGAAGTCAAACTGTGGCAGATAGTAGAGGCTGTAGCCCGAAACTGCCAGAATGAACAGCACCGTATAGTTGATTACAATCCATTGTGTGCTGCGGCTCAGCAGTCGCATCATGTCGAGTGGCCAAAGCACAGTTGCCGTTGATGCGGCCAATAGCACAATGTTTTTTGCCAAAGTCTGGCCGTTGGTCAGTGTCAGTGCGTCGCCAAAGCATCCGCAGTCGCTTATTGGGTCGAAAATGTAAAGCCACAGTGTTACAAGAGTCATTATGCCCATGAAGGCCAGTGTAAGCCTGCTTACTAAGCGTCTTCTGATGGCGAATAGCAGCATGATGCCTAAGAAGAACTCTGCTGCCGAGGTGGCCACCGATGCTGTAAGCGTCACCCAGTCGGCACTCCAAGCCTCCAGTCCCCATGCGCTGAGATAGTCGTGAATTTTGTATTGGGTTCCTATGGGGTCAACGGCTTTCACCAGTCCAGAGAAGGTGAACGTCAGCGCGAGCAATGCACGGCTTACGTTTACTATCGCCTTCCTCATCAGGTGGGTTTCACTGTTGTTGCTCGTTGATTTTGATGACTCCGAAGACTGCATAGTTTATAATGTCCATATAGTTGGAATCGATGCCTTCGCTGACGAGGGTCTCGCCTTGAAGGTCCTCTATTTCCTTTACCCGTTGTATTTTTGTAAGAATGAAATCGGTGTAGCTGCTTATGCGCATGTCGCGCCATGCCTCGTCGTAGTCGTGGTTTTTGCGCAACATGAGCTGCAAGGCTTCTTGGGCATGACGGTCGTAGTGCTTCATGGCCTCTTCAACGTCGATGTCCACGGTATCGGCAAAGCCAAGCTCCAGCTGAATGAGTCCCACTATGCCATAGTTGATGAGTGCAACAAATTCAGGGCGTATGCCTTCTCCCACGAGCGACACTTTCTTTATCTCAAGGCTCCTTATACGCTTGGCCTTGATAAACAGCTGGTCGGTGAGCGACGATGGACGCAGTATGCGCCACGATGCTCCGTAGTCGTGCAGTTTCTTCTCAAACAGTGCACGGCATTCGGCCATTGCCTCTTCAAATTCTTTTTTTGTTTCCATATTTCAGTTTCTTCGCGAGAGTGGGGTAGAGTCCCCTCATCACGCCTTTTCGGGTGCAAAATTAAAAAATAATATTTAAACAGCCAAAGAAAAACATGTAATATGTGTTATTTTATGTCTTCCTTCTGCTTTTTGTGTATATATTTTATTTTTGCACACTGCATGTCGAATCTCACTTTCAGTGAGTCGAGCTTTACTTTTGTCTCGTTGAGCATCTGCAGCTCTTCGGCTGTGGCCCTAAGCATCTCGCGGTCTTTGTCAACCTTGGCTTTCTGGTAGTTGTAGTTGTGGGTCACTGCCTGCAGTAGGCTGTCGGTGTGAGCCAGGTCTTCTTGGGCTTGCTGCAGTGAAATGTTTTGATATAGTACCAATGCTTTTTTTCGTGTTTCTATTGCGTTGGGAAACACTTTTCTCAGCGAGTCGATTTTGGCAAGTGCCAAGTCGTAGTTGCCGTCGCTAAACAGCTGACTGGCCTCTTCCAGCAGCGACTCCGCTGTCTGGCGTGTGCCGCTGTCGCCACACGACGCGAGGCATAATGCCGATGATATGGCAGCGATGGTTATTATGTTTTTTGTTTTCATTGGCGTTTATATTTTTTCTACTTAATCTGTATCTTGTTGAAGCGCCACGTAAGGGCATCGAACGTTAGGATGCAGTCGGTCAGCAGTTTGCCGGTTCCTGTCAGCCACTTTATTACTTCGGTGGCCTGGATTGTGCCTATCACGCCGACGACGGTGCCGAGTACACCCACAGCCGACGCAGTGGGCACATGGGCTGCTGATGGCTCAGAGCCGAAGATGGTGCGGTAGTCGGCTGTTCCGGGCAGATGGGTGAAGACGTTGCCTTCATATCGCAGCACTCCACCGTGGACGAAAGGCTTGCCGGCGGCTACGCAAGCATCGTTTATCGTGTATTTCGAGTTGTAGCTGTCGGTTGCGTCAACTATGATGTCGTAGTCGGCTGCTATTTCCATCAGTGCCGCCTTGTCGAGAAACTTGTTGACTTCCACTACCTTAATGTCTGGATTGATATCCTTCATTTTCATTGCCGCCGACTTAACCTTTGCTATTCCCACGTCTTTTGTGGCATGTATCACTTGTCTCTGCAGATTCGATATATCTACTGTGTCACCGTCGGCTATGCCTATGGTTCCCACACCAGCAGCTGTAAGGTAGAGGGCTACGGGTGAACCGAGTCCTCCTACACCAACAATCAGCACACGCCCTTTGGCTATGCGCTCCTGTCCTTCCTGCCCTATACCGTCGAGCAGCAGGTGGCGGCTGTATCGTCCTTTTTCGTCAAACATATTTTTTTAGGAGTTAAAGGAGTTAAAGAAGTTAAAGGAGTTAAAGAAGTTAAAGGAGTTAAGGGAGTTAAAGGAGTTAAGGAGTTAAGGAAGTTAAAGACAATACTTAAAGCCTCTCAACTTTCTATCCTCTAAACATTCCTCTACCCTCTACTTTCTACCTTCCAAACATTCCTCTCACCTCTCACCTCTTAGAAGCTCACGCAGAATGCACCTCCGAGTACGAAGTTGTTCAAGTTCTTCTTTATCTCGCTGCGCGACGGCTGGCTTATGTCGAGATTTAAGTCGGCCTGCAGGGTTGGCCATGCGCTGCGCAGGAATCCGGCGTAGTCATATTCCATTGTATAGTGCTTGCGCGTGAAGTCGTAGTCGAAGAACAGTTTCCATGAGAAGTTTGACTTGTAGGCGTAGGTCAGCGACAGGCCTGTGCCATATTTCATCGTGTTGTCGCCGCTTACGGTGAGATAGTCATACACTCCCGTGTCGTAGGGCTTGTTCTTGTTTACGTCGAAGTCGTCGCCTTTCTTCTCTATTTGGTAACCTTCAAAACGGGCGTTTATGTCAAGATCCTGTATTATGCTTCGGCCAATGAGAGCCTTGGTGCCAATGGCAAAACGGTCGCCAATGGGCATACTGAAATACAGTCCGAGGTCGGCTGAAAACTCCGTAATGTGGCTGCTCTCCACGTTGAACTCAAAGTTGGTCACGATATCTGGATCTTCTTCAATTATTTCCTTGAAGTATTTAGCTTCTTCGTTCTGAAGTCCTTCCCAGCCGCTTATTGGTGTGCTGCGCACCCTCAGGCGACCACCTACACCAACGTATGGATTGAAGAAATAAGCTCCCTCGGCACCTACCACGGTTGATGTGCGGAACTTCAGGTTCACGTCGCTGTTATCTGTGTAGATTGGAATGTCGGTGCCGCTGAACGACAACGTCTTGCTGCCAAACCCCATACCCATTGAGATGCTGAAGAACGATGGATTGTCAATAAGACTGGCATCGGTTGTCAAGTCGTTGCGCTTCAGACCTTTACCCTTGAATATCAAGTCGCTAAGGCCGTAAGCCACCTCGGTGGCGAAGATGCCGATGCCGGCTCCTGCAAGAACGTCGCTCACCCAGTGGCGGTTGTTTAAAACTCGCATTACGCCCGTTGCCGTTGCAACGCCATAGCCTGCCACTGAGTACCATGGACTGACGGTCAAACCATATTCCTTGTGCAGAATAGTGGCGCTGACGAAGGCCGTTGCAGTGTGTCCTGAAGGAAAAGAGTTTGCAGTGCTTCCGTCGGGACGCATCTCCTTGGCACCATATTTTATTGGATTGACAATGGCAGCCATCAAAGCATACGACATGGCCGAGCTTGCTGCAAAGCGTCCGAAATTGCTGCGTCCTTCTACACCCGCCAAGTTGAGGCCCATGGCCAAAACAGCCGGTGCAAACTGAGTGTAGTTGTCAAGTTCGTTGTGGAACGTGTTTTTTATAAGTCTCGAACGTTTGGTGGTGTTGTTGTAGTCTTGTCGGAAACTGTGCTTTTCCTGCTTCGCAATCACTCCGGCAAGGAATAGTGGAATGCCAACGTAGGTCTGGTCTTCAAAAAAAGTGTATGGCCTAATTTCTTTGTCCATTTTCACAGTCTCTGCCATGTTCATGCTTTTGTCGGATAAACAGAGTGAGAGGTTAAGGTCATTCTGTCGCTGTGCCATTGTAAGTGTTGCCGGCATGCTGTCTATTTGCATCGACAATTTCTCGTTGCAGATGTAGTCGTTTGCTGCGGCAGTAATGGCTGCCATCATCAATAGTACTGAAATTATTTTTTTCATTCTTAATAAATATGTGTAACTCGTAATGGAATTATGATGCAAAATTACTTAAAATAATCCGTTTTTAATATTCTTTCATTGTTGTTTTAAGAAGAATTAACGATAATGTTTCCCCTCTATCCTTTGCCATGTTCACCTTTTTCTGTAATTTTGCACCTCAAACAGCGAAAGAAATGAAAATATATACTGATGAAGAGCTTGCACAGCTGCTCGATAAAGAGATTTTTCACATTATTTCTGAAGTAGCCGACGAGATTGGCGTAGAGTGTTATGTCGTAGGTGGATATGTTCGTGACATTTTTTTGGAGCGTCCATCAAACGACATTGATGTGGTCGTTGTGGGAAGTGGCATTCAGGTGGCTTCGGCCCTGAAGCAGCGTCTTGGCAAGAAGGCACATCTTTCAGTGTTCCGCAATTTTGGCACTGCACAAGTGAAATTTCGTGACACGGAAGTCGAGTTTGTCGGTGCGCGTAAGGAAAGCTATAGCCATGACTCACGAAAGCCTGTAGTTGAAGACGGCACTCTTGAAGACGACCAAAACCGCCGCGACTTCACCATCAACGCAATGGCCATTTGTCTTAATGCCGACCGTTTTGGTGAGCTTGTTGACCCTTTCTATGGCATTGAAGACCTTGAGGACGGCATTATACGTACTCCCCTCGACCCTGATATTACTTTCTCTGACGACCCTTTGCGAATGATGCGTTGCATACGATTTGCAACTCAACTTCGCTTCATGATTGACGAGGAAACTTTCGATGCCCTTCAGCGCAACGCTGAGCGTATAAAGATAGTGAGCGGTGAGCGCATAAAGGACGAACTGAACAAAATAATGATGACCCCTACGCCCAGCCGTGGATTTGTCGATTTGTACAGATGTGGCCTTCTTCAGCTTATATTGCCTGAAATTGTGGCTTTGGATGTAGTGGAAACAAAAGATGGACGTGCCCATAAAAACAATTTCTACCATACACTGGAAGTGCTTGATAATGTGTGTAAAAAAACAGACAATATTTGGCTTCGCTGGGCAGCTCTGATGCACGACATAGGCAAACCGCGAAGCAAGCGTTGGGAGCCTGTCGCAGGTTGGACTTTCTACAACCACAACCTCATTGGCGCAAAGATGGTGCCTCAGATATTCCGTCGTCTCGCCCTGCCTCTGGACATGAAGATGAAATACGTACAGAAATTGGTGGAACTCCACATGCGCCCCATAGCAATAGCCGACGACGAAGTGACAGACAGTGCCGTTCGCCGTCTAATGAATGATGCCGGCGACGACATTGACGACCTTATCTGCCTGTGTGAGGCCGACATTACGAGCAAGAACGAGGCACGCAAGAAGATGTTTCTCGAAAATTTCCGCATGGTGCGCGAAAAGCTTGCCGATTTGAAGGAAAAAGACTACAAGCGACTGCTGCAACCCGTCATCGACGGCAATGAGATAATGGAAATGTTTAACCTCAAGCCCAGTCGTGAAGTGGGTGCCCTGAAGAGTTGCCTGAAGGACGCTGTGCTCGACAACAAGGTGGCAAACGAGCGCGAACCGCTCATGCAATTGCTTATGGAGAAGGCAAAACAAATGGGATTGTTGAGTAAATAAAGTTTTTTTCACTGATATTGTTTTGAAGGCTCTTGGAGGTATATAGAAAGCATCTCGAAGGAATGACGATAGTGACAACATGACGAATTGTATATATTTGTGGATAATGTTGAGTGACGAATAGACTAAATGTGCCAAAGCCATAATTGTCCTACAATATTCCTATAAAATGAAAATTTGGAAGAAAAGATGTTAAATGTATAAGCTGTTTTGTTGTTATTAATATAATAATGTGTACCTTTGCAGTCCGAAAACTAAATAAGGTTAGTTGGTTTTCCAATAGAGGAATATAGTAACATTTAAATAGTTTAAGTAATAGGTATGAAAACAAGTAAGATGTTTATGTTGGCGGCTTTCGGCGCTGTGCTTGCTTCTTGTGGTGGCAAGTCGGGAGGAAAGCCAAATTTTGCCGACAACGAGTATGCAGTGAGAACCGTAACGACAGAAGGTACGGAGTTGCAGACCACTTATCCTGCAACAATAAAGGGTATTCAGGATGTTCAGATCCGTCCAAAGGTTTCTGGTTTCATCACAAAGATTTGCGTTCATGAAGGTCAGAGCGTCAGTGCCGGTCAGTTGCTGTTTGTGATTGACAACGAGACTTATCAGGCTCAGGTTCGTCAGGCAAAGGCTGCCGTAAACACTGCTAAGGCTCAGCTCGCTACCTCGAAGTTGACTTACGAGAACTCAAAGCAGCTTTATGCCAATAAGGTTATCGGCGACTTTGAGCTCCAGACCTCAGAGAACAATTACTCTACGGCCCAGGCCTCGCTGGCTCAGGCACAGGCAAACCTTGCCGCTGCCGAGGAGACACTGAGCTTCTGCTATGTCAAGAGTCCTGCCGCTGGTGTGGTTGGCTCGCTGCCTTATAAGGTGGGCGCATTGGTGAGCGCATCGAGTGCCGAGCCTCTGACCACAGTGTCTGACATCAACACCATGGAGGTATATTTCTCTGTCACCGAGAAGGACATGCTGACAATGACCAAGGGTGCCGACGGTCTCTCAGGAGCCATTGCCGCCTATCCCGCAGTGAAGCTGCAACTGGCTGACGGAACCATCTACGACCAGCCTGGTAAGGTGGTGAAGGCAAGTGGTGTGATTGACGCCGCCACAGGTTCGGTGTCGCTCATCGCCCAGTTTGCCAACCCCAAGCATGAGTTGCGCTCTGGTGGCGCAGGTCAGATTGTGGTTCCAGTTACTGCAAGCAACGTCGTGATTATTCCACAGGAAGCCACCTCTGAGGTGCAGAACAAGAAGTTTGTCTATATCGTAGGCAAGGACAACAAGGTGAAATACAGTGAGATAAAGGTAAATCCACAGGACAACGGCAAGACTTATATCGTGACCGATGGCTTGAAGTCAGGCGATCGTTACGTGTCGAAGGGCATCACCTCTTTGAGCGATGGCATGGAGATAAAGCCAATTACCGAGGAGCAGTATAACAAGAAGATTGACGATGCTGCCAAACTTGGTGAGAAGCAGAGCTCAGCCTCTGGCTTTGCTGATGTAATGAGTGGGAAAAAGTAGTAATTCGGAAGTTAAGGAGTTAAAGGAGTTAAAATAAGGAGTAAGAGAGGAGTTAAAATAAGGAGTTAAAAGGCCAAATGCTCGAGCCGAAAAAACACTGCGCAACAACTATTGGCCCCTCATAACTCCCCTTCATAACTTCCCCTCATAATACCCCCTCATAACTCCCTAAACATGAAAAAATAAAAACATGACATTTACAAACTTCATAAAGCGCCCAGTGCTCTCGACGGTGGTTTCCATCTTCTTCGTGCTGCTGGGTATCATCGGAATCATTTCGCTGCCTATAGAGCAGTATCCCGATGTTGCGCCGCCTACAATCTCGGTCGAGACCACATATACTGGTGCCGATGCGCAGACGGTGCTGAACTCCGTTGTCACCCCTCTTGAGGAGAGCATCAACGGTGTTGAGAACATGATTTACATGACCTCTCAGGCAACAAACGACGGACGTTGCGCCATCACGGTATATTTCAAGCAAGGCTCTGACCCTGACATGGCTGCCGTGAACGTGCAGAACCGCGTGAGCCAGGCACAGGCTTTGCTCCCTGCCGAGGTTACGAAGGTGGGTGTGACGGTTGAGAAGCGTCAGACATCCAACGTCATAATGTTCACACTCACTTCTGAGGACGGACGCTACGACGACGAGTTCCTGACAAACTACAACGACATCAACGTCGTTCCAGCCTTGAAGCGTATCTCAGGTGTGGGTGGCGTTATGTCGCCTGGTATGAAAACCTACTCGATGCGTATATGGCTTGAGCCGGAGAAGATGAAGCAGCACGGACTGATTCCGAGCGACATCACAGCCGCACTTGCCGAGCAGAACATCGAGGCTGCGCCTGGTAAGTTCGGCGAGCAGAGCGACATGGCATACGAATACACCATGCGCTACAAAGGCCGTCTGAAGACTGCCGAGGAGTATGGCGACATCATCATATCAAGCGACCACAACGGACAGACACTCCGCCTGAAGGACGTTGCAAGAGTGGAGCTTGGAGGATTGATGTACAACGTGTCGATGAAGAACAACGGACAGCCTTCGGTGATGGGTATGGTGCAGCAGATTGCAGGCTCTAACGCCACAAAAATTGCCGAGGACGTGAAGGCAGAGCTTGAGAACCAGGCAAAGGCATTCCCTCCGGGCATGGTGTATAAGATTAACTACGACGTTACGGAGTTCCTCTTCGCATCCATCGAGGAGGTTATCTTCACCTTGGTAATCACGCTATTGCTCGTGTTCGTGGTGGTTTATGTGTTCCTTCAGGACTTCCGCTCTACGCTGATTCCTATGATTGCCGTTCCAGTGGCACTTGTGGGTACGTTCCTCTTCCTTTGGATATTCGGATTCTCAATAAACCTACTCGTGCTCTCCGCCATGCTCTTGGCCATCGCCATTGTGGTCGATGATGCCATCGTGGTCGTGGAGGCCGTGCACGCCAAGCTCGACCAAGGCTACAAGAGTGCGCTGACAGCATCAATCGACGCAATGAACGAGATTTCGGGTGCCATCATCTCCATCACTCTCGTTATGTCGGCCGTATTCGTGCCTGTGTCGTTCCTTGGCGGTACGAGCGGTACGTTCTACCGTGAGTTCGGTGTTACTATGGCTGTGTCTATTCTTATCTCTGCTGTCAACGCCTTGACCCTCTCGCCTGCCCTTTGTGCCATCTTGCTGAAGCCGCACGACGAGAACGCCGAGCACGGAAAGATGTCGCTCGTTGACCGTTTCCACACTGCGTTCAACTACCAGTATGAGAAGATTCTCGCTAAATATAAAAATGGTGTAGCCAGCGTCATAAAGCACCGCATACTGGCTGCAGGAGCCGTGGTTGCTGGAATATTGGCAATGGTAATCACCATGGCAACAACGAAGACGGGTCTTGTGCCTGACGAGGACACGGGAGTTATCTTCTGTACGGTGTCGATGGCACCAGGTACGAGCCAGAACCGCACGAAGGTTGTTATCGACCAGATTGACAAGATGCTTGCCAGCAACCCTGCGGTGATGAACCGTGAGCAGCTGCTTGGCTACAACTTCATTGCAGGTCAGGGTTCCGACCAGGCAACGTTCATCATCAAGCTGAAGCCTTTTGAGGAGCGTCCCGCTGGATTCTTCTACAATCTCTCCGGTCTGTGGCAGGGCGACGGAATCACGCGCTTCTTCGTCAACCCAATGGCTTCTACATCAGTGCTTGGCATGATCTACAAGCAGACGGCTGAAATCAAGGACGCACAGATTCTTGCCTTCGCACCACCTATGGTGAACGGTTTCGGTGCTACCAATGGTGTTACATTCTCAATGCAGGACAAGACCGGTGGCGACCTCGGCAAGTTCTTCGAGATAACGAAGATGTATTTGGCAGAGCTGAACAAGCGTCCGGAGATTTCCAACGCCATGACCTCATACAACCCTAACTATCCACAGTATATGGTGGACGTTGACGTTGCGAAGTGCAAGCAGTCAGGCATCACGCCGCAGACAGTACTCTCTACTCTCCAGGGTTATTATGGTGGTCTCTACGCATCTAACTTCAACGCTTATGGTAAGCTCTACCGCGTTATGATTCAGGGAACTGTTGACAGCCGTAAGAACACTGCCACGCTGACCAACATCTACGTGCGCACTCCGAACGGAATGTCGCCAGTGAGTGAGTTCTGCTCGCTGCGCCGTGTCTATGGTCCTTCCAACGTAAACCGCTTCAACCTCTTCACCAGCATCAACGTCAATGCGTCGGCTGCCACAGGTTATTCTTCCGGTGACGCCATCCGCGCCATCGAGGAAGTTGCAGCACAGGTGCTGCCGGCAGGTTACGGTCTTGACTATTCGGGTATGACGCGTTCAGAGCGTGAGTCGAGCGACTCTACGGCCATCATCTTCGCCCTCTGTATCGTGTTCGTATATCTGATTCTGTCGGCACAGTATGAGAGCTACATCCTGCCTTTGGCCGTAATCCTCTCAATACCGTTCGGTCTTGCCGGAGCGTTCATCTTCACGCAGATATTTGGTCACTCCAACGACATCTACGCACAGATTGCGCTCATCATGCTTATCGGACTCTTGGCAAAGAACGCCATCCTTATCGTGCAGTTTGCCCTTGAGCGCCGTATGACAGGTATGGCTATCCGTTATTCGGCAATCCTTGGTGCAGGTGCCCGTCTGCGTCCTATCCTTATGACCTCATTGGCGATGATTATTGGTCTGTTGCCTCTGATGTTCGCCTCGGGTGTGGGTCGCAATGGTAACCAGACTCTTGGTGCTGCGGCAGTAGGCGGTATGCTTATCGGTACCGTCTGCCAGTTGTTCATCGTTCCGGCTCTGTTTGCCGTGTTCCAGTGGCTGCAGGAGAAGCTGCGTCCAATCGACTTCAACGACAGCAACAACAACGCCGGTTCTGAGATTTCACAATACACCAATCCTTACGCCGCCGCCGAGTTGAAGAAGATAATTGATGCAAGAGGAAAGTAGAAAAAATAGTTTACAATATGAAGATAAAGAGAATAATGATGTTCGCAGCTTCCGGTATGCTGCTTGCAAGCTGCGGACTATATAACAAATACGAGCGCCCTGAGGTGAATGCCCAGGGACTCGTACGCGACACGCAGTCGCTTACCGACACCCTTGCCGTTACTGATACGACGAGTTTCGGCAACCTGCCTTGGCGCAGCGTCTTCACCGACCCTCAGCTGCAGGCTCTCATCCAGCAGGGACTCGACAACAATGTCGATCTTCTCAATGCCGCACTCAGCGTAAAAATGATTGAGGCACAGCTGGCTTGCGCCAAGTTGGCATTCCTTCCTTCCATAGGACTCTCGCCGCAGGGAACTCTCGCTTCGTTCGACGGTTCCAAGACTTCCAAAACCTATCAGCTGCCCATTGCCGCAAGCTGGAATGTCGATCTCTTCGGCAACCTGCTCTCTGTTAAGCGCAATGCACAGATGCAGCTGCTGCAGGCCAAGGATTATCAGCTTGCCGTAAAGACAAACATCATTTCAGGCATAGCTAACATGTACTATACGCTCCTGATGCTCGACCGCCAGCTTGAGATTCTTACCGAGATGGAAGGCCTTACAAAGGAAACATGGGACATGATGGCGCTTCAGATGAAGTTTGGCCGCGCACGCTCAACAAGCGTACAGAGTGCCGAGGCAAGCTACTATTCAGTGCAGTCGCAGATTACCGACATGAAGCGTCAGATTCGTGAGGTGGAGAACTCCCTCTCGCTGCTTCTCTGCCAGCCTGGCCAGGCCATCAGCCGCGGCAAGCTCTACGAACAGTCGCTGCCAAGCGAGTTCAGCACAGGCATTGCCCTCCAGATGCTCAACAACCGTCCTGACGTTCATGCTGCCGAGATGAACCTCGCCTCTTGCTACCACAATGTGCAGACAGCGCGCAGCCGCTTCTATCCGAGCATCAACATAACAGGTTCTGGCACATTCACCAACAGCATGGGCAATAACATCATCAATCCGGGCAAGTGGTTGCTTTCAGCCGTTGGAAGCCTCACTCAGCCCATCTTTGCCAACGGTCAGCTCGTGGCAGGCCTGAAGGTGGCAAAGGCTCAACAGCAGCAGGCTCTGAACAACTGGCAGAACGCCATCTACAAGGCAGGCAACGAGGTGAGCAACGCCCTCGTGAGCTACAACTCGTACGACGAGCGCAGCCGCTTGGAGCAGAAGCAGACAGAGCTTTACCGCCAGAATGTTGAGGACACACGCCAGCTCTACAAGAGTAGCGGCTCGACTTACCTTGAGGTAATCAGTGCACAGGCCAACCTGCTCAATGCCGAGATAACAAAGGTGACCGACGACTTCTACAAGATGCAGGCAGTGGTCAGCCTCTACACTGCTCTTGGTGGAGGAAGAGAGTAGGTCGTATCGCATCGTGATGCGATACGAGATTAAAGAATTTAAGTTCGATGCGGTCGCGATGCGAAATTAAAGAATTAAAGAATTAACAAATTAAAGTCATGAGCAATATAAGTGAAAAAGCCCATGTAAGTCCGAAGGCAAAGATTGGGAATAACGTTACCGTATATCCGTTTGCCTATATTGAGGACGACGTTGTGATAGGCGACGACTGCGTCATCTATCCTTACGTCAGCATAATGAATGGCACAAGGATGGGACGCGGCAACCGCGTGTTCCAGAACACCGTGCTTGGCGCCGAGCCACAGGACTTCAACTATAAGGGAGATGCCTCTCAGCTTGTCATTGGCGACGAGAACATCTTCCGCGAGAACGTGGTGATAAACCGTGCCACGTTCAGCGATGGTCAGACCGTCATCGGCAACCGCAACTTCTTCATGGAGGGAGTGCATGTGTCGCACGACACTAAGGTGCGCAGCTACTGCACGTTCGGTTATGGTACCAAGGTGGCTGGCGACTGCGAGATATTCAACGGCGTAATCTTCTCGTCGGGTGTCATCGTCAATCCAGGTGTGCGTGTCGGTGGTGGCTCAATGGTTACTTCGGGTGTGCGTATCAGCAAAGACGTGCCTCCGTTCATCGTTGCCACCCACAACCCGGTGGCTTATGGTGGCATCAACCGCAAGATTCTTGAGGACCTCGGCACTCCTGAGAACGTGATTGGCCACGTGGCCAATGCCTATCGACTCGTGTTCCACGGTCAGACAAGCCTCTTCGATGCCATCCACCAAATCAAGGATCAGGTGCCTGACGGAAGGGAAGTAGGCATCATCGTCAAGTTCCTTGAGGAGACCAAGGGCATCATAGCAAAGATGTAATCATAACCTCTCATAGCTAATATCAGAAGCACCCCAACAATTCCGAAATGGAATAGTTGGGGTGCGTTTTTAGGTGGGTCTGTATGTTGTATCACTGTCAGTACTTTGGATTCTGTTTCAGATTGCCGTTGAGGGAGATGGCTCGTGAGGGTATGGGGAAGACGGTGGTGTAGCCGTTTGACTCGTCAGACAATGCCGGCCGTTGGTCGTATGCCTTGTGGAATAGTCCGAAGCGTATGAGGTCTTGGCGGCGCCATCCTTCCCATGCCAGTTCAAGCAGTCGCTCGTCGAGTATCGTTGAGAGCGTGGCTTTCCTCTCGGGCATTCCCACGCGGCGACGTATTAGGTTCAGCTCCTGCGTTCCGTCCTCGCCGTTGCGCACCTTTGCCTCGGCTTCCATCAGCACCACGTCGGCATAGCGGAACAGTACGATGTCGTTGCTCTGCAGCTGTCCGTCGGAATATGCCGTACGGTCAATCTCGTATTTGTTCATTCTCGCCCCTGCCGTCTTCTCGTATGTCGAGCCTGTGAGGTCGAGCTTCACTTCCAGTGGCATATATACCAACGGGTCGCCTCCCTGCATTGTCACCACCTTGCCATCCACATACACCGTGTCGGCAAAGAAGCTGAGCCGGAATCTTGCGTCCTCGTCGGGAGTGCCGTAGCCGAAAGTCCTTACGGTGGAGACGGTGGCGCACGAGCCGTTTTCCGACAGGGTGCCAACAGCCGAGCCGTGGCTGTAGTGGCGTGAGCGGAAGAGGTTTTTGAATATCGTGGTATAGAGCGTCTTGTCCATTGGAATGGTGAAGATATTCTCCGCCGACTTCTCGTTGGTGATGCAGAAGTTGGTGGTGTAGTCAGCTTCGAGCTTGTAGCCCAACGCCTCCACCTTGCGGCAGTAGGCGAGGGTGGTCTCCCATGCGTTCAGCTTTTTGCCGTCCACCTCGAAGTATATGTCCTTGCCGTCGGGACGCACGCCGTCGGTCCAGTCGTCGTCGGCATACACTTCGGCGTTGAGTGCGAGCTTTGCGAGTAGGAAGTATGCCGCCCCCTGCGTGAACTTGCCGTAGTAGTAGCCGTCGTGCTGGCTCATCTTTTCCGACAAGTATGGTGCGCACTCCTGCAGCTCACTGAAGACTAAGCGGTAGGTCACGCTGCGTTCGGGCTGCTCTATCTGCTTCAGCTCCGACGTCAGGCTTAACGGAATCCTGCCAAACATGTCCATCAGGTAGTAGTAGAACATGGCGCGTATGGCTCTCACCTCAGCCTTGCTCACTGCGAGTTCGCGTTCGCTGAGCATAGTCTTGCCATACTCGTCGAGGTTGTCCAACGAGAAGTTGCATTGTCCCACCACCTTATATAAATATAGCCATGTGGCATAGAGAGCCTCGTCATACGTGCGCCACTTGTGCAGGTAGAGGTCTTGCCAGAAGCCGCCGTCGTACCAGTCGCCGCCGCGTGTGGGTATGATGGCCTCGTCGGTGGTGAAGGTATTGAAGTCATACACTCCACGGTAGGTGCCTTGCAGTCCCTGGCTGTCGCTGCTGCCACCAATGTAGTTGTAAAGTGTCGCTACGGTGTTTTTGTAAAGTGCCGTGGAGTTTTCAAAAGCCTGTTCTTCCGTGAGTTGCGACTTGGGCTCCTCGTCGAGGCACGACACTGTGGTAAGTGCCGCAACAGCCATTATGATAATTGCCTTTGTTTTCATTTCGTCCTTTTGTATTGTTAGAATTGTATGCTCACTGCCATGGAGTAGGAGCGATATACCGGATATGAACGCTTGTCGTCTATGCCGAGTGTATTGCCTACGACATAGCTGTTTATCATTGGTGTCAGTCCGCTGTAGGATGTTATCGTTGCAATGTTGTTCACACTGCACGACAGTCGCAGCGAGCTGACGAGCCTTGACATTAGCGGAACGTTCCAGCCTATGGTGAGATAGTCGAAGTTGAGGTAGTCGCCCTTTTCGAGCCAGTAGTCGGTTACGGTCTGGTCGCTGATGTTCCGTTCGGGAGCACCCTTCATTATGTTGTAGTCGGGAAACGACGACACGTTCATGTAGGTGAGCGATGTGCCGTTGTATATCTTGTGTCCGAAGGCTCCGTTCATCTGCAGCGACACGTCGATGTTCTTGTATCTGAACGAGATGTTCGAGCCGAGGGTCATCTTTGGCGTGGCCTGTCCTGCTATGTATCGGTCGTCGGCATCACCCACGCCGTCGCCGTTGATGTCCTCAATGGCATAACGGTAGGTGCCGTCGGCGTTGCGTTCCAGTCCTGTGCAGTGTGGCAGATAGAACACTCCAAGCGGTTGTCCCTCAATCTGATATACTATGTTGTTGTTGCCGCCGTGGAATCCGGCCCCATTCAGCTGTCCTACGGGCACTGCTCCAGGGCCTGTGAGCGTATAGCCGCGGTAGTCGCCATCAAGGCTCTCCAGCTTGTTCTTCTGCCAAGCCACGTTGACGTTGATGTTCAGCCCCATGTCCTTCTTTCTTATCGGAGCTATGCTCATGCCCACCTCTAAACCCTGGTTGCTCATGCTACCGATGTTGGCAAGCAGCTTGTCGAAGGTGAATGGCGGCACTGGCACGTCGTAGAGGTAGAGCATGTCGGTGGTCTTCGAGTAGTAGTATTCTGCTGTGAGCATCAGTCGGTTGTCTATGATGCCGATGTTCACGCCTATATTCGTGGTGCTTCGCGTCTCCCATTTTAGGTCGGGGTTGTAGTTGCGCATGTAAGCCATTGTGGTGGTGGGAGAGCCGAACATCGACACCACTCCGTTCTGTTCCATCAGTGCCATTGAGTAGTATGGCGTTATGCCGCCGAGGTTGCCCGCTTGTCCATATCCCGCACGCAGCGACAGTCGGCTAATCCATCCGGTGTCTGCCATGAACGGCTCTGCCTTGACGTCCCATTCTGCCGAGACTGACGGGAAGAAGCCCCATGTGTTGTCGTCGCCCACCATCGAGCTTCCGTCGGCGCGGCTTGTCAGTGCCACTGTATAACGGTCGAGCAGTGTGTAGCTCACGCTTCCCATAAACGAGGCGAGCGACGGTGAGTCGTAGCTGCTGCCAGTGCCTCCGTAGGGGCGTATGGCTCCTGAGCCGAGGTTGTCGTAGCCAAACTCGTTCGACGACATTCCCTTCACCTGTGTCCAGAAGGCTGAGTGCGTCTCTTTCTGATATTCACCCATGAAGGTGGCCTTGAGGCTTTGCGCTCCCCACTTGTGGGCAAAGTCGATGGCGGCGTTGGCAAGCCAGTTCTCGCTTTTCGCCTCGTTGCGTATGGCCTGTCCCTGCGCCCACACCCATGTTGGGCAGAACTGTGCGTTCTCCTGTGAGATGTAGGTGTATGAGCCGAAGAGTCGAACGCCGATGTCGTCGGTCACCTTCATGCTTAGTTGCAGGTGTGAGTTGAAGTTGAGGGTCTTTGTGTCGTTCTTCATGTGGAGCGTAGCGTTGGGATGGTTGATCTGCGATGCGTAGGCGTTCTTCACCCATGCTCCGGAAGCGTCTTGTTGGAAACTCAACGTCGGGTTCATCGATGCGGCGGAATAGAACAGGCTCTGCACGTCGAAGAGGTCGTTGTTCTTCTGCGACGAGCCAAACACGCCGAGGTCGATGGTCATAAGGTCGTCAAATGCCTTTTGCATGAGGTCAACCTTGGCGACGAAGTTATTGTAGGCGTTGGTCTTAACCACCGCCTTGTTGTCCATGTAGCCTATTGAGGCGCGGTAGTTCGACGAGGCGTTGCCGCCGCTGAAGGCGAGGTGGTGGTTCTGCACGAATCCAGTCCTTGTTATCTCGTCGATGAAGTTGGTGTCGTAGCCTCCGTCGGTCCATGTCCTGCCGCTCGTCTTAGCCCATTCTACATAGTCCTTTGCGCCCAGCATCTCGATGTTCTTATATACACTTTGCAGTCCCAAGCTGGCGTCGTATGATATTTGGAATCTCCCGCCGTGCCCTTTCACCGTTGTTACCTCAATCACGCCCGATGCACCCCTCGAACCGTATTTTGCCGTCTCAGCGGCATTCTTCAAGATGGTGAAGCTCTCGATGTCGCCGGGGTAAATGCTGCTCAGAGTGGCAAGGTCCGACGACACACCGTCGATTATTACCAGTGGGTCGTTGCCGCCTGTAATGGACGTGGTACCTCTCACTCGCACACTGTTGAGCATTGCCATGGGGTTAGAGCCAACTGATGTTACGCTCACGCCGGCAGCTTGTCCGCTCAGTGCTTCTATCGGGTTGTTCACCAAGCCTTTGTTCATGCGGTCACGCGTCACCTTGTCGGCAGAGCCTGAGAGAATCTCGACAGGACTAACCTTTAGTGAGTCGAGTGGAATCCTGTCCGATGGCTTTTGTGCATATCCGTTTGCCACGGTAAGCGTCAGTAGTAGAAGTAAGGTTTCTTTTTTCATCTCGTTTGTTGTCTTTGTTAAATCATGTGGTAGTCTAAATGCCTTATTGCCATACTGGCTGCCAAATCATTAATAGGACCGCTTTGTAGGGCGTAGAAGCAATTATGCCGCAAAGATACGTCATTTTTACCAATTATTCCACCTTTTTTGGTTTTTTCTTTAGTTTTTGTTGTCTTTTTTTGCGAAAAGGCTATTTGTACTACGATTCCGGCAGTAGCACCATCTCCGGCCGGACTGTCTGCTTTAACTGAATAACACTGAGCAAGAAAAAATCATAAAGCCTGTTTGCATTTCTCAACTAAATAGTCCCGTGGGCTTACACCCTTGAATTTCAAGAAATGACGGTTGAAGGACGATATGGAATTAAATCCGCAAGCAACGGAAATTTCCGCCATATTATGCTTGCTGTCAATGGTCAGAGAGTCCATAATGGCGCATGCCTCATTTATACGGAACTTGTTTACATAGTCGTGGAAACTGATGTGTAGGCTGTTGTTCAGACAGATGGAGAGGTAGGTCTTGTTGGTGCCTATTTTCTGTGCCAACTCACCAATTGTCAGCTTTGGCAAAAGGTAAATCTTTTGTTGTTCCATCATCAGTTGCAGACGCAATGCTATGATTCTGTCGCGATCTCGTTTTGTGTCTTCATGAGGTCCTTCCGTCTCATGCTCCATAATATCTTCTTCATTGCTGTCGGCAACGTAGTCCTCGTTGTCGTCAACGTTGTCGTTTTCTTTTTCGACAGGCATTCCGCAGATGCTTTCTTCTGCTTTGTTTTCCTTGCCGACCCGGAACATTTTCAGTACCCTATGCCTTTGCGCGAGCCTGAACACTACCGACCAAATGATAATGCCTGTGATGTTGAAGACGATTTCACTGAACCATGTGGTGTTTTTGAACGATAATGAGTAAAGTACAAGAGTGCCAAAATAGGCATAGCATGAAAACAGCACCCACTTCACGTCGATATTGTCGGTGTAGGAATAGGTGTCAAACATCATCTTTCGGTATCTTGTAACAAACAAGGTCATGAAGACTACCGTGGTGGCTGATATGGAATAGGCTACCAGCGAAGCCATCAGTACCACTTTTTCCGACGGCCATAATATATAAATAGGTATGAAACACGCTTGTAAAGCTATTGCCGTAAACATTTGCCACTTGGTTACTGTGCCTGGTCTGACTACCTCAAGGAAAAAGGCGGCAATAGCGGGCACATATACAATGTCCGTTATGCCGGATATGCTGTTCAGATAGTCAGAATGTGTAAATGAGTCGATAGTAAACAGCACATCCTTGACATAGCAAATGGAGATAAGTACAGACGTTAAATACAGTAGCTCCATCATTTGGCTGCGTTTATTGTACTTTCTGAGGATTATGCTCCAAAAGACATAAAACAGTGTCACTGCACCTCGTGTGTAGTGCGCCAAAGCTTCCTGGGTATTTATATCGACTGTCATGATTTACTTGATTGGATTTTTGCAATTATGTTTTGTGGTGCAAAGTTATTGTTTTTTTTCGAGATAGACTTCTCAAAACGGATTTTTTTGGTTGCAAACAGCAATTTTTATGTTAATAGTAGCTAAAGAGAACACTGCAAGCGCAATGTTTCTTAATGTCGCTGTTACGACTCTTGACTATTCAACAACGTCATGCGGCAACGGCTATGATAGTTATTTTCTGTTTTGACTAAAAATTTCTTTTTTGACCAAATGTATTATTAAACTGGTCTCGTGATTTCAGTTTTTTTATGTAATTTTGCACGCCGATTATCATATACAGGACAATAATCGTAAAAAAATATCTATTAGTAATTCTCATCACCACCAAACGTGGAAGCAAGGATGAGGGTATGGAGATTTCATACTCCGGCTACACTTCCCTCATCTTAATCATGTCCCATCCGCAGAACTGGATTATTATCTTATGCAGCTGTGTGCCCTGGCGCAAGGCTTCTACCCTCGGGGCCACTGCATAGCCGTTGATTTGCTCGACGGCTTCGTCCCACTGCTCCTGGGCTTTCTTCTCAGTATAATCTGCCTTCGACAAGTATTTCAGTTCGAGGATATAGCTGTGGTTCGACTGATAATGCGTCATGTTCGGCAGCAGGAAGAAGTCGCAATAGCCGTGCTTCAGCTCCAGCTCGGGGGCAGTGATATAGTAGTTGCAGAGACTAAGATATGCCATAAAGAAGCCCTGGATGTTGCGCTCGCCCTCGATAGAGTCGCGCACTGAAGACAGCTGCTTATAGCAGTCGCACATGTATTGCAGCACGTCATGCCAATTACCGTCGAATGCCATGCTGTCAAAACCGTCCTGAAGCTCGCTTATCTCAATGCTGCACCGCTTGTCGTATTCCTCCACAAGGAAATTGTAATACTGCATCCTCACGTTGTTGTTGGGTATGGCAAGTATGGGGCGTGCGCCCTTGGTGCCCTTGATTGTCAACATGCCGTAATAGAACAGAAGGCTTACGAACATACGGGGCCTTATCAACTGGTAGGCAGGGAAAGAGGGCAGAACCTCTGACACTATTTCACCTTCCTCGGCTATTTTTCTCAATATCCCCTTTCGGTCGCCGTCCAACCGGTCAAGTCGTATCAGATTCTTTAGCTTGTTGTAGTCGGT
Organism: Prevotellaceae bacterium; assembly: GCA_029218445.1. Taxonomy (GTDB): domain Bacteria; phylum Bacteroidota; class Bacteroidia; order Bacteroidales; family Bacteroidaceae; genus Prevotella. Next base: position 43,830 of record JAQXRI010000019.1, read on the forward strand.
CTTGGTGTTCGGGTCGAGCATCACTTCCGGAGAATCTCCGTACATCACATAGTTGCGTAGATAGTACAGCACCATGTCGCTGTTGAACACACGGTTGTTGTCCGTGAGACATTCCTTGGCAAAACAATAGTTGTCGTACCATGGCCTCATCTCCTCTATCATCGCCTCTATGTCGCAAGTGGCAGGCAGAGTACCCGCATTTTTATAATATGTGAACATCTCGCGCACTTCTTCCGTGGAGAAGCCGAGCATCTTGTCGAAATAGAAGATGGTGGATATGTTCCAGCCAATGTTGAATCCGCTGGTAAGGTCATCAAGAGTGACAGGGCTTACGCCTGTGAAGAATATCCTCTCGAACGTACCCTTGAACTTCTTGAACACGTCGCGGTAGAAGCCCTCGGCGTGCGTCAGCTTGTGATACACCTCCTCGCCCTTCTCGCTCAGCACTACATTGGTGAAGTTGTCATACTCGTCGATGATGAGATACATCGGGATGCGGAGCCTATTGGCAATGGTGGTTATCATTATCAGCTTGTCTGTTCCCGAAGTAGATTCAAAGAACTCCTTTATGAAGTAGTCAGGATAATCGGTGGTGTATTTCCTAACGAAGTCATCCAACTGCCTCATCAAGTATTGGTCGAACTTCTGCTCCAGCTCGTTAATAGTACCCCCAATCCTCGAGAAATCGAGATGCATCACCTGATAGCGTCCCATCAGTTCCGTGGGATGCTTGCCAATCCACAGCGAGCCGAATATTTCCTCAAACTGGTCTTTCTTCGCCTTGTCGTAGTATGTCTTGAGCATGCTCAGCAGCAGGCTCTTGCCGAAGCGACGGGGGCGGATAAACATAAGGTTTCTTGGTTGCTCTTCAAGCAAAGGAATATACATAGTTTTATCTACATAATAAAGATTATCCTTTATTACGGATTCGAAGTCAGACACTCCGTATGGCAGTTGCTTAACCTTGTTCATACTCACGACATTTTTGTTGTTCCTGATTATGCCTGCAAAGTTACGACATTAATTTCATTCCACCAACATTTTCTCTATTTTCTTTTGTTTGTTGCAAATGTAGTTGTTTTACCAATTTGAAACAAATTTAGCCGACAGGTATTCGCATTGTTTATTTTTTTTTCGTTTGTTAACGTAGCTTTGTGCATTTGGTTTCATTTGTCTTATTTGAGTATTAATTTAGTGTAGATGATAATGAAAAAAATGATTGAAAGTTTGGAGATATGAAGAAAAAGGTGTAACTTTGCAGCAGTTTTGGTAACATTATTATTCTTAAGAATATGCTTTTAAATAGATTCTCTATTATTTGTTGCCTTATCCTCTTCTTGCTTGGAGGGGGTAGTGTAAGTCTTACAGCTGAGTCCTGGAGTTGTCCGACGGAAAAGTCAAGTGGCTTTTTGCCGGATGTCTTCGGCATTCAGTCTTTCTCTTGTCTTATTTCTAAATGCCTTTTTCCTGCTCATTCATGCGCGGGAAGCCTATGCTGTGGATTTCTAAATTAAAATACTAAGATAATATGAAACAGATTCTTTTTTTTCCAATGATTGCCATTGCCCTGCTCATGGCGTCATGTACAGTGAGTGACAACCCGTCTGACACACCCATAACCCCGCCTGAAAAAGAACAGGCCGAATATACCCTGCTGTTTTACGGCATGGGAGGCGGCAGCAATTCCGGAAGCAGCGTGCTCGACGGCGACATCGTGGCAGGCAACATCTACGACATGGTCGAGGCCTACAGCGACTTTGCCGACAAGGGCAATGTTGTGATAAGCTACAAGTTCTCGCCGGCTTTTCGCGACTCCGTCTATTCGCAATACACACTTGCCGGCACGCCTGTTGAGGCAGGACAGAAGTCGTTTGAAGACTACAAGGGCCAAACCTACCGCTTCGCCCTCGAGAAGGGAAAGGACATTATAGAGTCGTTCTCTGACGACAATGTCTATGGCCCAATGGAGAGCGACTACGCCAACCCCGACTCGCTCACCAACTTCATCAACTGGGCCGTGAAGGAATACCCCGCCAAGAAGTACATCCTCGTACTTTCTGACCACGGCGGCGGCTACATGCCACATTACGACCTCCAGTACAACAAGACGCGCGACATCATGAACGAGGCTACCTACGGAACGTCGTTCAGCGTACATTCGCTGAAGTATGCCCTGCAGAGAGCCAACGTCCACTTCGACGCCCTCTACTTCGACGCCTGTCTTATGAACTCGTTGGAGTATCTCTATGAACTGAAGAACCAGACCGACTACTTCATCGCCTCCACCTTCCTCGTTCCCGGCGTTGGCGGCGACTATCAGGCACTGTTGGAGCTGCTTGGCTCGAACGACAACCTCGAGAGTGCGCTGAGCCAATATCCCGACCGCCTCGTAAAGTTCTGGGACTACTACAATTGCGGTAATTACAACGACGTTACCGTAACCCGTAGCAGCATGCTCGACGCATACGGCAGCGTGCTGAAGGAGTTTACCAGCAGCCTGTGCGACCTCTACCAGAATGGCACCGAGGATGAAAAGTATATAATTGAAAGTGTCACCCGCAACTGGACCTTCCGAGTTCTCAACAGCACTTCAAGCTACCTGTTAAAGAACTATGTCGATGACATCTTGTCGTTATTGGACGACTCTTTCCCGCAAGACTTGTATTATCGTTACCAGTCGGCCCACGACAACACCATCGTCAGCACAGCCACAAGTCCATACTTCACACGCCATGACTTCGCCATCGACCACAGCGTATTGATGGGTGCCGA
>JAQXRI010000020.1 GCA_029218445.1 Prevotellaceae bacterium
ACCTTGTTTGCCGACACCTCGCCACTTGCCAACGACGAGGCCAATGCGTTTGCAGCCACGCTGTTGTACGGGTCTTCAAGTGTTCCTTTTCCCTTGGCCTCGCCCTGAGGCTCGTCCGGCTTGTCGCCACCGGCCTCTTCCGTCACGCCATTGAGCGAATACAGATAAGCGTTGCCTTGCGATGTTTCGGCGGTGTTGCCATAGTAGTAAATCACCTTGCCATATACGACGACTTCGTCGCCCACCTGTATCTGAGTCTTGCCGCTCGTGTATTTCTTGTTGCCAAGATAGAGGGCGCGCCACACCTTGAAGGTATTGCTGTTCTCACCGTCGTTGGAGATGGTAAACGAGCCATTGCCGTATTGTGTGCCATACTCCTCCTCAATGCTTACAATCTTACCTTTTATATATATATCCTCGGTTGACTCCTTGTCGGCTCCAAGATTCTTGCAATACTTTATGGCAGCAATGCAGTCATACGGGTCGAGCAGTGTTCCTGAACCTGTGCCTTCCAGTTCTTCCTCGCCACCTTCATCGCCTGTTCCCGGCTTTTCTGGAACGTTGTATGGTTCGGGTACGTCCTCGCAGCTTGTCAGTGGGAAGACCGCCATTGTAATCGCGAATAATGAATAAAAAAGTCTTTTCATATCTGTTGTTGTTATTTTGTTTATACTTTAATTATTTCTTCACCACGTCGTCCTCCGTGCGCAGATATATCTGCCAGTCAGAGCCGTAGCGTGTAAAAATGCCTGTTATGTCGAGTGTGCCTTCTGGAATAAGGGAATTGGCAAAGTCGGCGTATGTGCTTGTGCGGACGTATATGCCGTTGAGCCCCGTAATGCTCTGGTTCACCTCTGTCTGAGTTCCCGAAGCGTCGGCCTCGGCAGCCCAAACACCCTTGCCGCCTTTAACCATCTTCACGTCTCTGATAACCATCAGCCTTCCGACATTCTCACTCATATATGCAGCGTCCTTCACCTTCGTCTTGTCAAACTCTATGGGGACTATCTTCGATGCGTCGGGCGTGCCTATCAGCTTGTAGCTCTGCTTCCACAGTGCGCGGCTTATGCGGCCTACGCTTGTCTTTCCCGCCGAACTGATGTAATATACTCCTATCTGCGGCTGATAGCCGTAGGTGCCTATCCATAGTTTGGTCAAATCTACCAGTATCTCCTGTCCTACAGGCAGATAGGCAAAAGTGCCGCCCTCGCCGATGCTGATTATTATGGCGCCCGTTCCGTCGTCGATTATTACCTTCGAGTAGATGTTTCCCTCGATGTCGTTGCCCAGCACTCGACCCTTAATCTGCATTTCCTTGCCTATTTCGGTCAGTCCAAACTGCTGCGAGAGTGTCGAGGCATACATGGTTTTCAGCTCCTTTATGGTGACGAGGTTGGTTTCCTTCAGTTCGTTGTTGCCGAAGGTTTCAGCCGTGGTCTTTCCGGGGTTGTCCCAGTCGTTGTCCATACATGCCGTCAGCAGGCAGCACAGACAAGCCATTACTATATGTCTTATATTCTTCATGTTCATGGGTGTTGTTAGAATCTGTAGGTGAAGTTGAGCATTCCGTTAGTACCGTAGGCATAATACTTCTTGGGATTCTGCGAGAAGGCATATCCGCGCGAGTTGCCCGAACTGGTCAGGTCGCTGCGGCTCTGCTCGTAGCCGCCGGTACAGATGTTGCGGTTGTTGAGTATGTTGGACAGCGTGAGGTTGATCGACAGCTGTCCCTTCTTCAGTCGTATGAGTTTGCCAATGCTTGCGTCGAGCATGAATCCGCCGTTGCCTTCAGCCTGTGGCAACATTTTGTAGTTGCCTTCATTGTCGGCTTGTCCGAGCTTTTCGCACACCTCTTTATATCTGTAATATACCGACGGACTGAGATAGATGCGGTCGTAGTAGTTGCCCGAAAGGTCGATAAACCATCCGCTCCTGTTGTAGCTCACCGTAAGGCTCTGGGCCAAAAGCGGCGTCCCCGACTCGCGGCAGCCTTCGAGTAGGCATACGTCGTCGCCGTAGGTGCCCTTGGTCGAAAGCATGTATCTCACGTTGGGGTTGCTGGCATATTTTGCCTCGCTCACCGTTCCTATGGCCTTGACGCTGAGTTCCGAGTTGATTTTGAAGTTAAGGCCATACTCCACTCCATAGTATTCCTTCTCTACACCCGTGAGCGACACGTAAGAGAACGAGTTCTCGTCGTCGAAATAGAAGCACTGCCATTCGGTGGCATCCTTAATGCGCGAATAGTATGCGTTGACGCTTGCGTTCAGCCACGAGAGGTTGAGCTGATAGCTCATGTCGGCCGAAAACACCTTCTCGTTCTTCAGGTTATCCACGAAGTCGTTGTTGATCTCAGGCGAGGCGAAGGCCGTCGATGCCGTAGGCGTGCGCAGCTCATATCCCGCGCCCAGTTGCAGTATGTTGCCCTTGCCGAAGTTGAACGTTATGCCAGCTTTGCCGCCACCGTCGAGGAAGCGTGCCGTGCCGCTCTTGCCGTAGGAGTTGTCCTTGGCCAGTCCGTTGCGCATCTTTCCGTCGCGCTGCATCTGCGTGCCTCCCACCCTTCCGCTTACAAAGGCGTGCATGCCGGCAAAGGTGCCGCTGTAGGTAAGCCAGTAGTCGGCCTTGTCAACCAGTATGTTATAGTCATATCCGAACTTGTCGCCTTCCTTTACCACTGCATTCGGATTGTTGAGGTCATACTGTATCTCCTCAGAGTTTTTGTCGTATGTGCCGAGGGCGTAGAAGTTGATGTTGTGGAACTGCGAGGCTCCCAGCAGGTCGTCCATAGTCTGGTAGTGCATGCCCTTTGTGGTGCCGAGGTTGAGTCCCATGACGAGCTTCGACCTGTCGGTTACGTTCATGTCGAGCGTCGAAGAGAGGTTGATGCTCAGCTGGTTGTTGTGCTTTGCCTGTATGTAGTACATGGCATCGGCTCCCTGCTGGCTTGCCCCCGCGTTGGCGGCATACAGGCGGTCGAAGTCAATCTGACGATTGGCCTTGCTTGCGGTGAGGTAGTCGTATGCCGTATGCCAGGAGTTCCACGCTTCTTCGGTGCGGTAGCTCGTGTCGTTTTCGTCCCACACATTGAAGTAGCTACTCGGCAGCACTTTCCAATAGTCGGGATGAGGATTGTCGCTGTTGTTGTAGTTTAGTTTGGTGCTCTTGTACATACTGTATTTGCCCGTGAGCGACGTGGTCAACTTCATGTCGTCGTTGATTTTCCAGTCCCAAGTGAGCAAGGCAGTAGGAGCGAAGTCGTTGACAACGCGCGAGTTGCGCTTCTTGCCGTTCTGATAGCCCCAATAGGGGTTATAATATCTGTCGTTTGCTATCCAGTACATCTCGTCGGTCGATGCGCCCTGCGATGCACGTTCTGTAGGATTTCCCCAAGTGGCAAACGAAATGGAGTGGTTGCCCGTCACCTTCTCAATGCCCAAGAAGTATGACAGTGAGTTGTAGAATGTGCCTTCCACATATCCGCGGTCGGCCCAGCGGTATGTCAGTGCTCCTGCCACGGCCCATCCCTTGTCGTTCAGTCCGCTGCTGTAGCTGTACATGCCTCGAAGGGTGTAGTTGCGGTTGGCTACGCTCACGGCAGCCTTGCTGCCAATGGGCATTGCCGAGGCACGGAAGTTGTAGTTATTCGCCCCCCCCATTGAAGGCATTGCGAAGTTGTTGGGCTCAAACGACAGGGCGTATTCACCACTGCGCGTCTGGTTGTTGAGTCCGCCAATCATCGAATAGCGGAACTGCCCCGACTCCACATCGTTCATCAGTGCGCCGTTGATATAGACGTCGTTGTACTTCTGATTGAACGCACGGTAGCGGAACCTCACGGGACTGAACAGGTAGCCAACCTCGTTGGCGTAGATGTTGCTGTTGGAGTTGATGACCGTCACATTCTGGTTCATGTCGTCGTCCTCTCCCAGCTGCGACTCGGTAAAGGTGAAAGCCGCCTCGCCGTTGTCTGCCCCGCCTTCGTTCTTCTTGTCTTGGCTTTGGGCCATGGCATTTGATGCCGATGCCACTGCCATGATAGCTATCAATAGCTTTTTATTCATAAAATTCACGTTAGTTATATGTTTTATTGTCGCAAAGATAGTGTTTTATTTCGTTATATGATATTTTTTTTCAATAAATTTTTGTTTCAATTCGTTATTTTCAAGAAAAATGCCGATATTTGCATCAGAAAAGACCATTATTAAGCATCGCAAAGTCATTTTACTCATATAAATAAGGTAACAACATGAAACAATTAATCATTGCCATTCTGCTTGTCGTTTCGGGCATAGCAGCGGCTCAGGAAAAGAAGTACAACGTCTATGGCATAGGCTTCTACAACTTGGAGAACCTCTTCGACACGTGCCACGACGAGGGAAAGAACGACTACGAGTATCTTGCCGAAGGCACCAACAAATGGAACGCCAAGAAGTATGAAAGCAAGCTCGCCAACATGTCGAAGGTGCTTGCCGAGATGGGCACCGACATGCTGAAAAACGTCGGCTGCGCACTGATTGGAGTCAGCGAGGTGGAAAACGCGCGCTCACTGGCCGACCTTGTGGCACAGCCGCCTTTGGCCGCCCGCAACTTCAAGTTCTGCCACGTGGAAGGTCCCGACAGGCGCGGTGTTGACTGCGCCCTGCTCTACAATCCCCGCTTCTTCGAGCCTACCGACGTAAAGCTCTATCCCTACGTGCCGAAGCTTGAGAAGGACAGCAATTTCGTCACCCGTGGCTTCCTTACCGTCAAAGGCACACTTGGCGGCGACGAACTGGCCGTCATCGTCTGCCACTTGCCCAGCCGTGCCGCCACCTCTTATTATAGGGAGTTGGGAGCCGAACAGGTGAGGCTGCTGAAAGACTCGCTCATAAAGGCGCAGCCGCAACTGAAGGTAATTGTCATGGGCGACATGAACGACGACCCGATGGACCTCTCGATGGCCAACTCGCTCAAGGCAAGGAAGAGCATCAAGGAAGTGAAGGCAGACGACATGTTCAATCCGTGGTGGAAAACCCTTGAGGAAGGCAACGGTTCAATAAAATACCGAGGCAACTACAACCTCTTCGACCAGATTATCCTCTCGCCACAGCTGCTGAACACCGACGGCAAGAAGGACTATTCGTCACTGAAATACCTAAAGCATCAGATATTCTCACGCGACTATCTGATACAACAAGAGGGCAAATACAAGGGCTATCCTCTCCGCACCTTCTCTGGCGGCGTATGGCTCAACGGCTACAGCGACCACCTGCCCACCATAGTCTATCTGGTGAAGGAGGCGAAATAACTTAGGGGGAAACCATGCGCAGCCTATAAAAAAATTTCGGGGAAACCGCTATTTCAGGTGAAAAAAAATTCGGGGGAACCGCTATTTTGACTGAAAAAAATTTTGGGGAAACCGCTTTTTTTCTTATCTTTGCAACCAAATTAGAATAATCAGCAAAGATGGAAAGACGATTTAAGCGCAAGATTTACAGCAAGATGCGGGCATGGAAGTCTGAATCGGCAGGCAAGACGGCCCTCTTGATAGAAGGAGCAAGACGAGTGGGTAAATCCACTATAGTGGAAACATTCGCCAAAAACGAGTATGACTCATACTTGATTATCGACTTCAACAAGACATCAAAGGCCGTCAAGTCGCTCTTTGATGACTTGATGAACCTCGACCGTATTTTCCTTTACCTCCAGGCCACATATCACGTAACACTTTACGAACGAAAGTCGGTAATAGTGTTTGATGAGGTACAGAACTGCCCTATGGCACGTCAAGCCATCAAATACCTCGTTGCAGATGGGCGATATGACTATATCGAAACCGGTTCACTTATCAGCATAAAGAAAAATACCGAAAACATCACCATACCGAGCGAGGAAGAGCGAATACAAATGAATCCAATGGACTTTGAGGAATTCAGATGGGCTATGGGCGATGAGACTTCCATAAACATCTATCGCATGATGTTTGAGAAGAGGATGCCGCTTGGCGTTGCCCTCAGGGATGCCATGCGCGATTTGCGCCTTTATATGCTCGTTGGCGGTATGCCACAGGCTGTAAATGAACTCCTCGATACCAACAACCTCCAAAAAGTGGACAAGGTAAAAAGGAATATCATCAAACTATACAACGACGACTTGCTGAAATTGGATCCCTCCGGCCTTCTCTCCAAATTGTTCATGTCCATACCATCTCAACTCAGCAGAAACGCTTCACGCTATTCATTGACTGCCGTGGCTGGCAGCATGTCTGAAAACAAAAGCATAGAAGCATTGAGAAATATTGAGGAAAGCAAAATTGTAAATATGGCATATAACGTGACTGATCCAAGCGTTGGATTTGCGTTGAACAAAGACAGCAGATGTTTCAAGATATTCACGGCCGACACAGGATTGTTCGTAACGCTTTCATTCTGGGACAAAGATTATACAGAGAATGTCATCTATCAGAAACTGTTGAGCGATAAACTGTCGGTAAATCTAGGGTATGTTTATGAAAACCTTGTAGCACAAATGCTGGTGGCCAAAGACGACAACATATTCTATCACACTTGGGCAAAAGACGAGAAACATTCATACGAGATAGATTTTATACTGTCACGCGGCAATAAGATTTGTCCCATAGAGGTAAAGTCATCGGGCTATAATACCCATGCATCATTGGATGCCTTTTGCAACAAATATTCCGACCGAACAGGAGACAGATACCTCGCTTATACGAAAGATTACGGTAAGGACGGAGCCACAATACTCCTTCCCATACCCATGCTCTTGTTCATATAACCTTTCCCTTATTAAAACAGAAATCGGCGGCACCATCCACATTTGAATGGAGCCGCCGTTATAAATAACTTAGGGGGAAACCATGCGCAGCCTATAAAAGTAACACTTTACAAACGAAAGTTGGCAATAGTGTTTGACAAGGGACGCCTTTTGCGACATGTTTTTCAGCGAAAGAGCCATAATATATAGAAAGATTAATAACCTTACTGCGATAACATTATTAATCTTATCGCAGTAAGGTTATTAATCTTATTAATCAAGTAATACCATCATTCAGCTTTCTTCACGCCAAAGCATACGGCGTTCTTGCCTTGAGGAGCATCCTTGTATGATGTCTTGATGGTAACTACAGTAATTTCATCACCTACGGCAATCGCATTATCCTTGATGAAATACTGCTTGTTCTCGCCTGTCCAGTCGCCATATACACCATAGAGATAAACCTTTTCGCCATTCTCATCCTCAATATATACGTTGCCGTATTTATCATTGGCAATCTCGGAAACCTTACCTGTAAGGATATAGAGCTTGTCGTTGTCATCGACAGCGGCATTGAAGTCGGCAAGCGAAACAGCCTCAGCAGAAGCGCAAAGCTCATCGATTGTGGCGTTAGACATCTGGGGTGAACCCTTATACTCAGCGTGAGGACCAACGATATTCACAATGTCACCCTCCTTAACGGGATAATCGCTGTAGTTGGTTGTTCCATATACATAAACCTCACCACTGAAGTCCTGGATGTAGATATTACCATACTTGGTATTTGCAACCTTGGTCACAAGTCCATAAATACGATACTGTGCGTCACCCACCGGCTTTGCATTAAACTCGGCACATGTGACAGGAACGATAGAACCTTCCTGAACAAAAGAATATGTTACCTCAGACGAATTATTTGAAGTGGAAGATGTAAATACTATCGAACCGGAACGTGCCGCACCGTCATTTGGCATTACATTAAATGTAAACACACAAGTGTCAGCGGGATTCTTCTCCAATTTAGTTGGAACACCGGCAATGAACTTGGAAGACTTATACTCGACCATTCCCTTACTATCCTCAGGGATTGAGAAATAAGCTCCACTACCCTTATAGGCAACCTTAACCGAGATTTCGTCTCCATCCTTGGAAATACCCTTGGTCTCAGCTGCACCATCTATCTTTATCAGTGACTTTACAATCTTTACAACAGTTACATTAACCATCTCAATTGTAGTTCCGTAAGTGCTTCGTGGGCCTTCTATTGTAATTACATCACCAATCTCTATGCCAAGAGAACTGAAATTCTTTTCAGCTCCATCCTTGTCAAGAGTACCATAAACATACACCTCGCCAGTACCGTCATTAACATACATATTTCCGTATGTAGTATTGGCTATGGCAGTCACTGTACCACTCACACGATAGTTTTTGCCATCAAGTCCCTGCTCGTTGAAGTAAGCACAAGTTACTGTCTCAGGATCAAATGTACCCTGACGCACCTTAAGATGCTGGCGGGTATTGGCAACCTCGATAACGATTTCAGTCTCATGACCTCCATCAGAAGCAGGAGCCGTAAAAGTAATTTCACTCTCACCGGCTTCTCCCGACAACTTTGAGATAGAGCACCATAAATCCTTATATACAGGTTCTCCCGTGTTTTTATCTGTGCCGCTTAGATACTGTGTTTTGCCAGTTGACTCGTTAATAATCAGGTCTTTCATCTTCCATGGCTGGTTGGCATTGATTGTCACTTTCGCCTGACCACCGTCAGAAGGAATTGACACGTATGTCTGGGAAACACTCATCACGCCAAGTGAACCAAGAGCATCATCATCCTTTGAGCATCCTGTGAATACAAGAGCAGCAAGGACAGTCAAAAACAAATATTTTATTCTATTCATAATTATGCTTCTAAAAATTAATTGAATATGTACTTAATACCTACAGATGCATACCAGCACTGGCCTACAGCATGATTATATACCCATTTATCGGTTGACGGATTAACTGCCGACGGTGTAGAGAAAACAGGATAGCCTTCAGCATCTGTTCTTTCATACTTGAGGATACGTCCAGAGTTAAGCTTCGGATTCATGTACTTGGCTACACCCCATGTTGAGTTGAACAGGTTAAGAATATTCTTTATGTCGCAACTGAGCTGCAATGTGTGTTTTGTCTTACCCACTTTAACAGAGAAATCATGCTTGTAGCTCACATCCACACGATGAACCCAGGGATTATATACACTATAAGCCTCAGCATATTCACCCTGATGCTTGCTCAAATAGCTGTCGCTATGAACATAATCCATAAAACGCTTCTGGTCATCATCACTGGCAAATCGGAACTTGCCATTCTTCACCTGCTCGTCAGTCGGTATATAAAGGGCATCGTAGCTATAACCATCGCCATTCATATCGTTGGCAAGCATATATGAATAATTGTATCCTCCCTGATATGTCTCATATATAATATTCACGTGGTTTCCGTGCTTGTCATTATGCGATGCATGAAGTACAAAACGGTTTGGAGTATTATTTATGGCATTGTGGAGACGAATATGATTCGGACCTTCAGTTGTAGGTACGTAAGTAAATGCTGACTCAGCTGCGGAACCTGGCATACTTGTCACTTCTTTCTTTACAGAATGAGTATAGGCAGCCATAATATTCAAAGTCTCTATAGGACGAATGTTCAACTGCAGGCTGGCCTGCCAAGCATATCCACGACTTGTGTTTTCAAGTACGAACGCCTTGGTGTTTGTACGGAATGTTTCAGGAAAAACAGGACGATTGTCTGCACCATTGAACCTTGTATATCCTTCAACAGGCAGCATACTCCAGTCACTTATACATACATCATTAATCATCTTGTTGTAGATAACCTCTCCTGTTACAGAGAAGGGGAATGATGTAGGCAACTGATAGTCAATGGCAATAGAAGACTTCCATACCTGTGGCATCTTGAAATTGGGGTCAACAGCGGAGATGGAAGAAGGCTTGGCACCTGTCTCAGGAGAGATGTCGTTGGGGAATCCCATTTCAATCAACTTCTTACGGAAATCAGTAGTATTATATACAAAACCGTTTCCTGAGAATGCGGCCAGCACCTCATTCATGTCGGCATACTTCTCCTTGACGGCAGCGGGAAGGTTGGCGTACTTAGAGCTTGGGCCGAGCTGTGCCTGATACTGTACCATTCCGCTATTTGTAGGCATATTAGTAAAGAACACCAAAGGCAAACGTCCTGAGAACAAGCCCGTTCCTCCACGCACTTTAAGAGTCTTGTCACCAAGCACATCGTAGCTGAAACCTATACGTGGCGAAACAATGAGTTTAGTAGTAGGCCATTTGCCGGTATCAATATTCCTACCGTTATAGTCAAGGTCATAGATGGCATTGTTGCGCATCAAATCGTCGTTATTGAAGAACAATGCATCAAAACGCAATCCTGCTGTAAGTTTAAGCCTTTCATTTGCATTCCACTCGTCCTGTACGTATGCACCAAACTTGTTGAAAGCCACACGTGACACGGGGTTTGTCTCATCACCATAACCATAAGTAAGACATACTACCTCAGGAGTACGCTGATTGAGGAAATCGTCCATACTCTTATAACGGTAGTATCCGGTACCGTTACGCATATAGGCATTGTCAGCCATCTGATATTCGTAGCTCAGACCACCCATAATCTTGTGATTTCCATTATACCATGTCACATCATCCTTAATATTCCATGTGGTGTTGTGAACGGCATTGTTATATGTAAACAACTCATATCCAAGTGATATGTACGGAGTGTTTGTTCCCGTGCCGTCCATAATGTCTATGAATGGGAAATCTGAAGAGTTTGTGTCACGGAGGTCGTCAGCTTTGGTATAAGTAAACAAGAACTGATTGGAAATATTGTCTCCAAAACGGCTGTTAAGGTCAACAGAACCAGAATAAACCTTGTTATTAACCGAATACATTGAATTGGAGTATGACATGCCATACAGAGATGTACGGTTGAACGCGGAACGTGTACCACCATCCATTGACGAGCCATTAGGGCCGTTCCAATTTGTATTGTTGGTGTAATTATAACGAACTGCAAGGTGGTGGTCGTTGTTGATATTCCAGTCTATACGACCGAGTATCTTAGTGTTCTTCTCGTCAGCAGGGAAACTGTCAAAAGAACCGGTGTCATACCCATATTTCTCTTTCGCAAAATCTGAAACAATCTGCATATCCTCTATGGTAGCGTATGAAAGGTATGCATCTTCGTTTCCCACGCCATCCTTGGATGCACGCCAACGCACAGGAACCGTAGGAGACTTTTGGAATTCTGCGTTTGCGAAGAAGAACAGTTTGTCTTTGATAATCGGGCCGCCAAGTGTAAAACCGTAAGTTGTCTGACGGTCACGGTCACGAGCGCCGGCAACCTGCTCACCATCAACGGTATCACCGCGCATATTTTCATTACGATGGAACACATACGCAGAACCCTTGAAGGTGTTTGTTCCTGATTTTGTGACTGCATTAATTGCGCCACCAATAAAGTTTGTCTGACGCACGTCGTACGGAGAAATAACGACCTGCATTTCCTCTATTGCCTCGATAGAAATTGGATTTCCACCACCAGGGAGTCCAGAGTTCAATCCAAAGTTATTGTTGAAATTGGCACCGTCAACGGTGAAGTTGGCAGTACGTCCGTCTGAGCCTTGGAATGTCATGCCATTGCCACCGTAAGGAGAGAGGCGGGCCATATCGGTGATGCTGCGGCTAACAGTAGGAACAGCTGCCATTTGAGCACTGTTGATGTTAGTTGTTGCACCCATCCTTTCTATGACGAGTTTCGAAGCCTTACCCTGAACGACGACTTCGCCAAGCACTTGGGAATCCTCGTTCATTGTCGTGCTGAGGTTGTAGGTCTCACCGAGCTGCAGAACAACCCCCTGCACCTTCTTTGTTTCAAAGCCAATGTAGCTTATGGTCACCTCATAAGGGCCACCCGAACGCATACCATTGATGTTGAATTGACCTTTCGCGTTTGTAACTGCCACGTACTTTGTGCCTGAAGGAGTGTGTACGGCCTCAACCGTAGCACCGATGACATCGTCGCCATCAGCCGAAACTCTACCAGACAACCCAGACGTTGTAACCTGTGCCACCACCGATGAAAACATCAGCACTAAAGTGGCGATTAGGAAAAACAATCTCTTTTGCATAAGATTTTGTGTGTGTTAAAAAATTAATACCTGTTACTATAAATCGGAACGGGACAACGCCCATTCGTCTTTACGGCTGCAAAATTAATTAATTTTTCCAAAATACGCATTACGAAATGGTTAATTCTTACACAAAAGTAGTATTTTTTCCGTTAGTTATACAAAATCAGGCGTAAAGGTCGCTATTCTTCATGACAACCTGCCCTTGTAACGCGCAGCACCAGGGGTGTGGGAGTCCCACCCGCACCTCGACTTCAAGGTAATATTAACGTGTGGCTTTTTGATGGCCGCTGCATATTGGCATTTATATGCCAAGCATTGCACCAGTGAATATTCGCCCACTGGCTATTCCCTGCCTTCTGGCCGAGAAGAAGTCGGCATTGTCGGCATAAGTACATATTCGGCTCACGGTTATCGCCTCAGGCTTAACGCCGAGAGCCACAAGCTGTTGGCGGTTGCACTCCTTGAGGTCGATGTGCCATTTCCCCTCCCATCGGGCTATTGATTCCATGTCGAAGCCTGCATCGGCAAACTGCTGATACACCTCCATGCCCACTTCAAAGTTGTCCAACGAGATGCCCGGACCTATCACACATGCAAGGTTCTCAGGCTTTGAATGGTAAGTGACGGTCATTGCCTTCACCGTCTTCTCAACTATTCTCGCCACGGTGCCGCGCCATCCGGCATGAACGGCGGCAACGGCATGATGCTCAGGGTCGTAAATGAGTATGGGAATGCAGTCGGCAGTAGATACGCCAATGCAGATGCCGCTTTCGTCGGTCATCACGGAATCCACACCTTCAAGTATCATCTTCCTGACATTCTCAGGCAAGGCAACAAAGTCCTTGGCTATCTGCCTCACCTCAGTGCCATGCACCTGATGGGGCATGACAAGTCGGTCAGTCGTTATGCCCAGCTCGTCGCAAAGGCCCTTGCGGTTGGCGGCAATGTTTTCGGACGAGTCGCCACAATATTCGTTGATGTTGAACGACGCATATTCACCCTTGCCCACTCCGCCGTGGCGCATTGTGCTAAATGCCTTGACTCCATCAGCCAAGTGATATTCCAAAAGGCGCAGACAACTACTTGTCATCATCGTCCTCCTCTATGTCGTACTCAAAATCGTCAAGTTCGTCAATGTCCTCAACATCAACATACTCTATGTCGTCGTCCTCACCCTCAGCTTCCATTTCAGCAGCAAAGCGCGTCATGTCCTTGTCGCGGTGGACGATGATGTCCTCCTGCGTAATGGCCTGCAGCTTGTTGCTCTCGCTGTTCAGCTCTTTCCACAGCAAGTCCTTCAGTTCGGTCAATCCCATGTTGGCCACCGAAGAGATGAACACTACGGGCAGGTCGTCGGGCAGTGTTTCCTTCAGCATCTCAATCAGCTCGTCGTCGAGCAGGTCGCATTTTGTCACGGCCAGCACGCGGTGTTTGTCAAGCATGTCGGGATTAAACTTCCTCAGTTCGTTGAGTAATATTTCATACTCCTTCTTTATGTCTTCGGTATCGCCTGGCACCATAAACAGCAACAGCGAGTTGCGTTCTATATGTCGCAGGAATCTGAGTCCGAGTCCTTTGCCCTCGCTTGCGCCCTCGATGATGCCTGGAATATCGGCCATCACAAACGACTTGTGGTCACGATATTCCACTATGCCTAATGAAGGCTCAAGTGTGGTAAACGGATAATTGGCTATCTTTGGCCTTGCACTTGACAACGACGAGAGCAATGTTGACTTGCCTGCATTGGGGAAGCCAACAAGACCCACATCGGCAAGAAGTTTCAGTTCGAGGATGATGGTCATCTCCTGCATCGGCTCGCCCGGCTGGGCATAGCGTGGAGCCTGGTTTGTGGCCGTGCGGAACTGGAAGTTGCCAAGTCCTCCACGTCCACCCTTTAGCAGCAGCACCTCCTGCCCGTCGTATGCCACGTCACACACATACTTGCCTGTCTCGGCATTATACACTACCGTACCGCAAGGCACATCGATATACACGTCTTTACCGTCGGTGCCGTGACACTTGTCACGTCCTCCGTTGCCACCGTGCTCAGCAAATATGTGTCGTTCGTATTTTAGGTGCAGCAAGGTCCAGTAGTTGTGGTTGCCTCTCAGATAGATGCTTCCACCCTTACCGCCGTCTCCACCGTCTGGTCCTCCGTTAGGGTTATATTTCACATGCCTCAAGTGCATCGACCCTTTGCCACCCTTTCCCGAGCGGCAATATATCTTTACATAATCTACGAAATTGGATTCTGCCATAACTAAAAATCGATTTTGGGTGCAAAGTTAGTGCAAGTTGAGTGAAGAACAAAATAAAAAAAGATTTTTTATATTTTTTCTTCCGAAACGCAGCCTAACTTATATAAAGTTAGTGCAAGTTGAGTGAAGAACAAAATAAAAAAAGATTTTTTA
>JAQXRI010000021.1 GCA_029218445.1 Prevotellaceae bacterium
ACAACAGGTGATGGAATGCCAGTGTTCATCACGTCGAGCAGAGGCTTGTCGTATTCGTCGATAAGTACCACAACACGTCTGCCTGTCTTTTCGTGTGCTTTCTCGAAAACGTAAGCCAACCGGTCGCCAAAAGTGTTTGCAAGCTTATCCTTGCCATATTTTTCCTCACATTTTGCGACAAAAGTCTCTATAGCTTCCTTTAACTCCATTGGCGAGATAAAGTTCTTTCCGTTGAAGTCAATATGGAACACAGGATACTCTGCCCACTCCTTCTCTAACGCGTCGATGGCAAGACCGCGAAACAGCTCCCTGCGTCCGAGGAAATAGTTTTCGAGTGTGGAGACGAGCAGGCTCTTGCCAAAGCGTCGGGGGCGGCTGAGGAAATATATCTTACCCTTGCTGACAAGGTCATAAACCAACGCCGTCTTGTCAACATAGACATAACCATCCTCGCGTATTTGCTCAAAGCTTTGTATTCCTATTGGGTACTTCATAGTTATGAGTTTTTATATATTTGCCGCAAAGTTACATATTATATTTCATTTCTCCAAGGAAAATCCAGATTTTATTCCCTTATTCATGCTGCAAAATTAAAGCGAAAATTCAGTTATAATCCTTCGTCATATTCGACTTTGGTCTGTTGTTTCTTGTTCTTGTCTCCTCCAAATTGCCATGCAAAACCGATATAGAAGATTCGGGGATTGCGGCGTTTCTCTACTTTCTGTTTCAGTTCCGGTGTGTCAAGCGTGTATGACTTGCGATAGGTGTCAAACAAATCTGTCACAGATGCCGTTATCGAGAGATTGTACTTTGTGATGTCATACTTCATTCCGAGATTTATTCGACAGTCGGCGTCGCGTTTGCCTTGTGGAACGAGAGTTGCTCCCCTCAGGCGGGCGTTAAGTTGAATCATATAATGCTTTACAGGTGTAATGTTTGCATTGAGTAGCGTGCTCCAGGAAAAAGTGTCCTTCTTTTTGTCGAATCCTAATTTTGAGGCGTCTATCTGATTGTAGAAGCCATTGATATTCCAATTTACGGAAAGCCAACGCAGAGAAGAGTAATTCAGTATAAGCTCTACACCGGCACTGTTGCTACTGTTGAGATTTTCCTTTGTGGTCAACAGCACCCCGTCGTCGATGTATTTCGACACCTGTGTTATCTCATTCTTCAGATAACGATAATAAATCGTGCTTAGAAACGACGTTCCTTTTTGGTTGTTCCACATCCATCCGAGTTCCAAAGAATGTATTTTCTCAGGCTTCAGGTTTGGGTTTCCGGCTTCGAGGCTCAAAGGGTTTATCCGTTCCGCAAAAGGATTAAGGTCGCTTCCCTCCGGACGGTTTACCCTTAGGCTGTAATTGAGTTGCAGTTCCTTGGTTTCGTCCATGTGCCAAGAACTGTGGAAAGTAGGAAAAATATTGGCATAGTGTTGCTTGTATATCTCGTTTTGCGATAACAATTGGTTTTCTATGTCAACATATTCACCTCGTAAACCAGCGAGGAAACTGAAACGTTTGAAACTTATTTCAGTTGTGGCATATAAGGAATGTATGAGTCGCAAGTGGGCGAAATCGCTTGTCCGGTCTTTGTTCGGTACGAACTCGCTTCCGTCCCAGTCAGAGACGTGATAGCTTTGCTCGGCTCTCAGATGCTCCATCTCGTAGCCTGACGACAGTTTCAGATTGTTGTTGAACTTATGATTAAGATGTAATTTACCGACATGAAGATAGTTGGCGTCCCAAACCCATTCGTTGTCCTTGGCTTCCGTGCCCATTATCATATTGACATAGTGGTTCATCTCGTCCTCTGATTCTGAAGAGTAGTTGTAGCTGATACCCCAATCGTTTGTTTCCCCGTATGTATGGTTGTAGATGGCAGAACCCTCCCACATGTTTTCCTTTGCCAGTGCGTCTCGTGTTCTCTCGTAGGCATATGTTGTAATGCCGGATAGATTCCTTGTTTCAGATTCCACTTGTTCGTTCCTTCTGAACCTTCTCCTGTTGTAATTACCTGTTATTTCAATATAGTCGTTCGATGTGAGATTGGAATTCATTCCCAGACGGAAAGTGTGGCTAACGGGCCGTCCCAAGCCGTAGGTGGTTTGGCTTATGGTGTCGTTGGGTGAGATACGGTGGTCGTCTGTTGTTCTGTCGTAACGATCTCTTCGAAACGTGTAGCCGCCGAACATGTTGAGTCGTTTTGTGCCGTAATTGATGTTTATGCCAGCATTTGAACGTCCTGCACTACCTGCATTTCCACTTATTGTCCCGTTTGTGCCTCTTTTTCTTTCCCGCTTCATTATGATGTTGATGATGCCGCTAACTCCGTCAGGCTTATATTCCGCCGATGGATTTGTGATTACCTCGATTTTGTCGATGTCGGCGGCAGACAGTTGGTTGAGTGCGTCTCCCCGGCTCTTTCCGCTCATCATAGCCGACGGTTTGCCGTTTATCAGTATTGTCACGTTGTCGTTTCCGCGCAGGCTGACGTTCCCGTCCATATCGACATCCACGGAAGGGATGTTCTGCATAATGTCGCTTGCCGTTCCTGAGTTGCTCATTATGTCTTGTCCAACATTGAACACCTTTCGGTCAATCTTAGTCTGCAAGGAGGACTTCTTTCCTTCAACCACGAGTTCGTTCAACTCTTGACCCTCTATTATATATAAGGTGCCAACCGTTGTTGTTTTTCGTTCCTCAACCGCAAACGGTTCGGACTTTACGTTGCTGCAACCAACGAAGCTGCTTTCAAGATAGTAGTTGCCTGCCGCAATATTCTGGAAGTGGAAACATCCGGCACTGTCCGTGACACATCCAGTCACCATGGTTCCCGATGGCGTTTTGTACAATGTGACGGTAGCAAAAGCCAAAGGACTGTCGGTCACCTTCTCTTTCACCATTCCAACTATGGAGCCCATTTTCTGACCGCTGGCTTGCAAACAGGCAAAGCAAGCTACTACAATAGCTAAGATGTATTGTTTCATGTTCTATGTGTTTTGAAAATTCCGGTGCAAAGATACTGCGAGATTTTATAGATAAATTGAATTTTTTCATAGAAAGACAAGATATTTTTGTAGAAATATTGAAGAGTGTGTTTCGTAAGTGTGAAATGATGCCAGGATTACAGTTTTGAAAAGAATTTGTAACTCCATTGAAAAACGACATCTATACTTTTGCACCCAAAAAAAAGAAGGACATGAAAAGATATTTACTTTTATTGTTGTTGGCTTCCTTACATGTCGTTAATGTAATGGGAGGCATAGTTAAAGGTAAGGTGATAGACGCTGAAAGCGGTGAACCTCTCTGCGGGGCAGTCATTAGCCTTGGAGAAACAAAACTGCATACTATCGCTGGCATGGACGGTAGTTTTACATTAAATACAAGGTCAAAAATGCCCAAGGTGAAGCTTGTATGCAAATATATTGGCTATAAAAAATTGGAAAGAGAAATCGTCATTTACGAAAAGAATACAGAAACACTTACGTTGGCAATGAAACCCACGACAGAGGAAATGCACGAAGTGGAAGTGGTGGGAAGGCTGAACAGGACGACAGACACTAACGCAAGGCTATACGAGAAAAACTCTATCAATCTTGTAAACTGTGTCAGTGCCCGCGCTATGGAACTTTCGCCAGACTTCACCGTAGCCAATGTCGTCCAGCGTGTGTCGGGCGTCAGTGTTGAACGTAACAACAGTGGAGACGGGCAGTATGCTATATTGCGTGGTATGGACAAACGCTACAACTACACGTTGGTCAACGGCATAAAAATACCAAGCCCGGACAACAAGAACCGCTACATCCCGCTTGACATCTTTCCGGCAGAAATGCTCGACCGCCTTGATGTTTCAAAGGCATTGACACCATCAATGGAGGGTGATGCCGTTGGCGGAGTTGTCAACATGCTTATGAAAGACGCGCCAAACAAGTTCGTGTTGGCGGAAAATGCTGCAATGGGATATAGCCAACGCTTTTTTGACCGGTCGTTTGTCGGGTTCGACTATGGCGCGATAGACAAAACCACTCCATTTGAGAAACATGGTGGCGATTCTGACTACAAGGCACAAATGAGCGAATTCACCACAAAGAACCTTGCGTTAAGCCACCGCAGGTTCGTGCCGAATCTCAATATGGGAATTACGGTAGGGAACAGATTCTTTGACCATAAGCTCGGTGTGATGGTATCGGGTAGCGTCCAGTCGAACTATCGCGGCAACGATGGTTTCAAGTTGTCAACAGGCACTCCACGAACGGCACCGGTGGGCATGATTAGTGACATGAAGGAACGCACTTATTCAGAACATCAACTACGAACGGGAATATTGGCTAAGGCAGACTACCGTCTCAACAAGAACCATACTTTCGAATTTTCCAATGTTTTCGTCAACCTGCAAAACAGTCAGGTCAGGAACGAACATGTGGCGGGTTTCTCAAAAGGATACGATCCCGAAAACCTTGTGGGTAAGGAAACGTTCCGCATGAGATACAAGAACCAGACCATATTCAACACATCACTCCAGGGATGGCATAAGCTGGGCAAGCGATTGAAGGTTGATTGGACCGGCTCGTATTCAAAGGCAAAGGGTGAAACCCCTGACAATGCGATGATAAGCATGAGCAGGAACACAATAGACGGGGTGCTGCAACCACAGGAAATAACCTTTGGCAACAGTCCTTCCATCTCAAGGCGGTGGGAACATAGCGACGACAGGGACTATTCCGGCTACCTTAACATCTCCTATCTCCAGAAACTGAAGCACCACCAGAGTGTTGAGTGGAGCACAGGAGGAATGTATAGAGACAAGAAACGTTCAAATTTCAACAACGAGTACTATTTTACCAATCAGCCGGGCACACCCAATGTCCTCGTCTATGGACGTGATTTCGACGACTTCACGGATATACCTCTTGATGTGTATAATCCGCAAGGCTCGGCAAGCAACGCTTTGACTTACGATGCCTACGAGAGAATAGGTGCTGCCTATCTGCAATTTGTTTACAACAGCAAGCATCTTCAGATAACAGGTGGTGTGAGAATGGAACACACAGACCAGGGATATGCGCTAAAATATCAAAGCCCTATAGAGTCTTTAAGGGTGCCTGACGGCAACTCTGTTTACGCTGACTGGCTGCCAAGTCTGCATTTCAAGTATCATTTGACGAAAAAACAGCAGGTTCGCCTCTCTTATTTCCGATCGATAAACAGACCCGGATATTTTGAGATGGTTCCTTATACCATAGTAAATGAAGACTATACGGAGAAGGGCAATCCGGACTTGAAGCGGGCAGTCATAGACAATGTGGACCTTCGCTATGAGATGTTCCCCTCGCCGACAGAACAATTCATGTGCGGCATTTTCTACAAAAGGATAAAAGACCCTATAGAATATGCACTGCAGCGACCTGCAGGTGTGTCGTCGCAAGACTTGTTCTATATGCCCGGCAACTTCGGTACGGCACACAATTTCGGTGTAGAGTTGGACGCCATAAAATATTTCAGGTGCTTTGGCGTGAAGGCAAACTACACCTATACCAACTCTTCCATAAAGACAGAGAAGACAGGTTGGGTTGACGGACAGCAAATCACCGCGAAACAGAAGCGCCCGCTTTTTGGACAGTCGGCTCACATCGCAAACCTCTCCTTGCTATACAAGGGATTGCACAATGGGTTGAACATGCAGTTTGCCTTGTCATACACTGGCGACAGAATATCATCGGTGTCGCAGTTCCTCGACAATGACATCTGGCAGAAGGGTTTTTTGCAGGGCGACTTCTCTGCCGAAAAGCAACTCCGTCATTTCTCTCTCTTCGTAAAAGTGAACAACTTGTTCAATACCCGAATGGAGGAATACATCAAAATCTACGATGCCATTAACGACGGTATGCCATATCAAGACAAAAGCAGCGGACGAACCATAATAAGTCGAGAGCGCTACGGCCAGACATATATGGTGGGAGTAAGATACAAATTTTAACTAACGTAATTATAAAAGTGATGAAAACTATTAATTGTTTTGCATGGGCGTTTGCAGCCCTTCTGTCAACGAGTATTTGCTCTTGCTCGTCGGACAATGAGAATGAGGATGACGTGGTTATTGTTAATCCCGGCGAAACCGACCAGGATAAAGAACCAGAAAAAGAGCCGGAACAGCCAACAGAAATCACAGGAGGAAAAGTCAGTGGCGTGTGGAAAGCCAACAGCACTGTTACTGTCAAGGGCAGTTTCGAGATTCCTGCAGGTGAGTCGCTGACCATTGAGAAGGGCGTTAAGGTAATCATTGAGAAAAACGAGCAGGTGCCAGTTGAGATCATGGTTTACGGCGACTTGTATTGCTATGGCGAGGAAGGAAATGAAATACAATTTACCGTGCCTGAGGCGGAAAAAAATGGAACCAGCAAACGAGTTTGGGGCGGAATATTCGGAGCGGACAAACAGACAAAAGCTCCAAACATGGTTTTCCAATACACCGTGTTTGAATATACAGGTGCATTGACCACCAACAACTCTTATTCTGCACACACATTCAAATCGACAGTAGGCAAAGGCGTACCTGCCATCAACACGATGGATGAAAACACCAATATCGTAATTCAGCATTGTACATTCAGGAACAATGGTCAGGACGGATTGTATATGCAGGGTGGCAACATGATTATAACCGACAATGTTTTTGAGGGCCAAGGAGATGAGGCTGGCGGTGAGGCTGTCAATTTCAAGGCAGGCATAATACTCGACCTTGCATACAATCTCTTCTATGCCCCAAGCAATAGCGCAGCCAAGTTGTCCGGAACAACAGACAATCGCACTCCTGGTAGTTTCACGGTTTTCAACAACACAATAATAAACGGTGGCGGACGTAAGAACAATGCTGACTTGGGCTCTTTCGCCCTGGAAAGCGGTTGTGATGCCTACATATTCAACAATATGATTGTTAACTGCAAATGGGGTATATTGAACAACCTTACAGATCCGGCACGCAACGCCGTGGCAAGCAACAACTGGTACTATGCCTACTCGCAAGAGAATGTTGACCGCTTCCAAGAAACAGCAGGCAATGAGGCAAAAGGAACCGGAATACTCAAAGGCGAGCAAAATGCGGTGAAAGGCAAGACGGCAGGTGAGAACGACCCCGGATTTGTGGCTTATGACTTAAGTACACCGACAACCAACAGCAAGCTGAGTTCCTCTTTCGACTTCCATCTTAGCGGCAATTCTGCAGCATTGAAAGCCGGTGCCTCGCCAGAGACAATCAAGCAACATGCACACTTCATAACGAAGGGCCTTACAATAAACGGAAAGACATATTACACTCCAAACCCTTCCGCTTTCTGTGGCGCATTTGGAACAAAGTAAAGATACAGACATAATTTTTATGAAAAAAAACTATCAGACAGGAAGAATGCTTTTGTCGGCATTCTTCCTCATCGTTGTTTCGCTCGGCTCTGCGCTTGCGGCTGAGAAAAACGCATTAAGCACAGTTTGGGCTAAAGGCAGCAGGACGCAACTAAGTTTCTTCTGGATTTCGGACTTGGGAAGAAATGGCTTTTACCAACAAAGAAAAGTGGGCGACATAATGGGCAAGCTTGCGCAAATTGTAATGCCCTCTTTCGTTATTAACAGTGGCGACACCTTTCATGGCACAGGAGTGGAGAGTGTCAACGACCCCTTGTGGGAGAGTAATTTTGAGGATATCTACGCACATCCCGACTTGATGTGTTATTGGTATTCCGCTTTGGGCAACCACGAGTATAATGGAAACACACAAGCCATATTGGACTATTCCCATAAGAGCAGGCGCTGGAAAACTAAGGAACGTTACTACACAAAGGTGTTTAAGCTGGACAAGCAGACCTCCATACGCTTTGTCTTTATTGACACGACACCATTGATGGAGCGTGCGCATAACAATCCGGAAAAATATCCCGACGTGGATTCCCAAGACCAAAAACGTCAAATGGAATGGTTGGACAGTACGTTGGCTGCCTCTCATGAGAAATGGACTATTGTCGTTGGTCATCACAACATTTATTCCAACAACAGTTTGGGATACGGCAACAACAAAGATATGATAAACAAGATTGATCCAATCTTGAGAAAGCACAATGTTGACTTCTATTTCTGCGGACATTGCCATACGTTCCAGCATATGAGAAAGCCAGGCACGCAACTGGAATATATAATAAACACTTCGGCATCGTTGGCACGTCCGGTTGACGACAAGGCAGGCGAAGGGACTTTGTTTTGCAGCCCAAAGGAAGGCTTCATTTCGTGTGCCTTGACTCCAGACGAGTTGCATTTCTGGTTCATAGACAGTGAGGGATATGTTATTTATGAATTTGGCAGGAAAAAGTAATAAAGAAGAAATGCTTCCTTATCTTCACAATTCGTTTTTCAGATGAAAATATTGATTGTTGATGACGATGCGCATTTGTCAGACAGCATTGTTAAATACCTGTGTCGCGAAGGCTATCTTTGCGAGCAGGTATTTACCTATAACGAAGCCATGATGCGTGTTGGAGTGTATGAATATGATTGTGTCTTGCTCGATTGGGTGTTGCCCGATGGCAACGGATTGGACATATTGCGCCGAATCAAGCAACGGTCTCCACAGACAGGAGTTATCATCATTTCAGCAAAGGACTCGCTCGACGACAAGATAGAAGGACTTAAAATCGGAGCCGACGACTATCTTGGCAAACCGTTTCACCTGCCTGAACTCAGCATGCGTGTTTTTGCCTTGCTGCGCAGAATGAATTTCATGGCTTCAAATGTCATGCACAGCGGCAAACTTGAAATAGACTTGTTGTGTAAAAGGGTCAGTGTGCGTAATCAGGAACTTGATTTGACAAAGTCGGAATATGAACTTTTGTTGTTCTTGTTGGAAAACCGCCTAAGGGTTGTTTCCAAAAGTTCATTGGCGGAACACATTTGCGGGGATATGGCAGATGCGTTGGACGACTATAACTTTATTTATGCACACGTAAAGAATCTTAAGTCGAAGCTGGCTAATGCCGGCGTAAAGGAGTGTATAAAGACTTATTACGGTGTAGGTTACAAATGGATATTGCAATGAGTGTCCTTTTTGGGCAAACATTTGTCGGATTTTATCCTTCGTTTTCTCACCAGCAGTAATGATTGGACAAGTTAATGATGACCTATTCGGGCAAAAAAACTCGTTCCTGCTGCTCTTATAAATTGGCAGCAGGAACGTGTATGAAAAAAAATCAGGTTGTGTTTACACTACATATAGCCCAACCAGCGCAACACGTCGTTGAGGTTTGCCACGAGCATGAGGACAATGAGAATGGCAAAGCCTACGTATTCGGCACGAATCATGAATGTCTCGCTCGGCTTTGTCGCAAACACATAGTAGCATGGCTCTGCCTTTGTATCGTTCTGGGTATAAACCAGCTTCAACTCTGCCTTTCCGATGCCTTTTGCCCGGTCGCCACCTTTCTTTGTCATCTGCCTCAGGGCAAGTAGTCTTGCCTGTTCAACACTGCGAGTTGCAGCCATCAGCATTTCCGCTGGCAGCATCAGCAATGCCATAAGCATCACTATTACTGTGTTTCTTGTTTTAATCTTTACCATAAATTTATAAGTTTTAGGTTCACGTTTATTTCACCATCACTTTTCTCACCGTACCGTCAGACATCTTTCCAAAAAAATGGCTATTCGGCAAGGTGCGGGTGTGACACCCGCACTCCTATAGGAATTACTCACAAGGCTTGTAGGCAAAGTCGTTTACGGTGCCTGTCTCGGAAGAGAAACTGATGCCTACATTGTATATCTTGCGACTGTCGGTGGCGTATGGTTGAGCGTAGCCCTTTTCGTCTATTTGCTTCAAGGCTACTTCCGCCGTGGAGTTGAGCTTGAACTCGAAGATATAGACATAGTCGGGACATTCCAGCACGCAGTCGATACGACCTTGGCTCGTCTCCTTCTCAACGTAGGTGTTGTACTTGCCGAGTAACTGGAGGATGAGGTAGAAGGTGTATTGGAAATGACGCTCACACTCCCTTGCGTCCTGCTTGCGCTGGAAACGGTAGGAGATGTTGGAGAGGAAACTGGTCAGTTGGAGCTTGAACTTCTCGAGGTCGCCGGCTTCCAAAGAGTCGCTTAAGTCGTTGAGCCACGTGGAAGGACTGCTTGTGTCGCCGAAGTAGTCGGACGACAATACTGCCACCATTCCGCTGCGCACTTCCTCGTTGGGGAAATCAAGCAGATAGGTGTCGCGACGGCGGTTGTAGCCCTTTATGGTAAAATATCCACTTTGGTAAATCATTGGCAATGGCTTTTGCTTTGTTGCCTTATAATCAACAAACTCTGCGGCAGGATATTCTTTTCCAGCCAGCTCGTTGATGTTCTCATGGTTATCTGCCAAGAGGCGCATGAGGTATGTCGGGGTGCCTGTGGAGAACCAATAGTTTTGAAAATCTTTGGAGTCAAGGCAGTTTAGGATGCTGAACGGATTGAAGATGTCCTTCATCTGTTTGCTGAAATGGTAACCGTCATATTTCCGTTTCAGCTTTTCTACGGTTTCTTCCTCCGTCATACCGTTTATCTCGCCAAGTTCCCTTATCTGATCCTTGAACACCGAGAGCAGTTCTTCTTTGGAGATGCCGCAAAGCGCGTCTAAGCGTGGGTCGTAGCTGATGTCCTTCGGCTGGTTGAAGCCACTGAACACGCTGACCTGAGAGAACTTGGTCACTCCTGTGAGCAGCACGAACTGCAGATGCTTGTCGGCGAGTTTGAATACACTATAAAAGCCTTTCAGTATCTCGCGGTTGTTGTCCTCAATAGTCACTACGTTACCTTTAGTCGCATGGGCGACCTTGCCTGTATTCATCACGTCGAGCAGTGGTTTGTCGTATTCGTCGATAAGTACCACACACCTTTTTCCTGTCTTCTCGTGGGCAGCTTCCAGTATGTCGTTAAAACGAAGACCGAACTGATTTTTTACAGTTTTGATGCCATATTCTTTCTCTGCATCACATAAGAAACTCTGAATTGTTTCTTCTAAAGCACCGGGGGCAGTGAAGTTGACTCCATTGAAATCCAAATGGAACACAGGATACTCTGCCCATTCCTTCTCCAACGCGTCTATGGCAAGTCCGCGGAACAGTTCCTTGCGTCCGAGGAAATAGTTTTCGAGTGTGGAGACGAGCAGGCTCTTGCCAAAGCGTCGGGGGCGGCTGAGAAAATATATCTTCCCCTTGCTGACAAGGTCATAAACCAATGCCGTCTTGTCAACATAAACGTAACCGTCTTCACGAATTTGCTCAAAGCTTTGTATTCCTATTGGATACTTCATTGTCATGCGTTTTTATATATTTGCCGCAAAGTTACATATTTTATTTTATTTCTCCAAAGAAAATCGCAGATTTTTAGAAAATTGAGTAGTTAAATTGCAGGCGCTCTTTTTTCATCGTTTGGCATGGAGAATTCGCAGCCGCAGTAGAGCTGGTTGTAGAAACCATATTCGCGGAGGAGTTGGATGCGGCGGTCTTGGAGACCGCCTTTGCGCCAGTTCTGAGACCAAAAGGCGACGGGTTTTTCGGGAGTGGAGACGGATTGGGCGGCTGACTCGCCGGCAATGGTTATCTGTTCAAGGCTTTTC
>JAQXRI010000022.1 GCA_029218445.1 Prevotellaceae bacterium
AATCTTGAGACTATCACTGCCGAGAGGGCTAAGGACATCATCGAGATGAATCGTCAGGGCGAAAAACCATTGTCGCTACAGAAGGATGGTGAGACTCGCGAAACTAAAAAACATGTCGATCTGCTTGCCGGTGGCGACTTATCACGCTTCGACAAGGCCAAGAAGAAGAAAAAGAAGAAGAGCAGCAATGCTGGTAAACCGCGTTCAGAGGCCAGTCAGCAACAGCCTAAGCAAGGCGGACAGCCCCAACAACCTAAGCAAGGCGGCCAACCCCAACAGCCTAAGCAGAAACAGCCGCATGCAAAGAAACCGAGAAGACCACAGCAAGATGCCCAGGAAAAGAATTAATTACATATTAAGCCTTTTGATTACGGTTGCCATGACCTTAGTGTCGTGCAACCGTAAAACGGTATATGACCACTACGACCATACGCCATTGACCGGATGGGAGAAGAACGACACACTCATCTATCGTATGCCCGCGTTTGACGAGGGAGGTGAATACTCCGAGAACTTGGGGTTGCGCATAGGAGACAATTATCCTTTCATGTCGATATGCATCATCGTTGACAACACTATCATTTCTAAGGACAACACAGTGGGCTTATCTACCGTAAGCGACACCATAACATGCAGTCTCTTTGACTCTGACGGAAGCATAAAGGGCGACGGGGTCAGCATTTTCCAATACAACTGTCATATCAAGGATATAACCGTGGAAAAGGGCGACTCGCTGGAGGTGCGTGTGCGTCACAATATGAAACGCGAGATTCTCACTGGTATCTTGGACATCGGGATACAGCTTAATAAGAAATAAAAAATTATCGGCGCGACATCTCCCTGCTGGCATCTATACGCAAGAAGATGAACAGCAGGAAAGTGAATCCCCACAGCGACGAACCGCCATAGCTGAAGAACGGCAGCGGAATACCGATGACGGGAGTTAGGCCAAGAACCATTCCCACATTTATAAACAGGTGGAAAAGGAATATCGACACCACCGAATAGCCATATATCCTTCCGAAGCGCATCGGTTGGCGTTCGGCAAGATGGATGAGACGCAGTATCAATGCCAGGAACAGCAACAACACCGCCGACGAACCAAGGAAACCCTCCTCCTCGCCCACTGTGCAGAAGATAAAGTCGGTGTCCTGCTCGGGCACGAATTTCAGTTTTGTCTGCGTTCCGTTGAGGAACCCCTTTCCCTCAAGACCTCCCGAACCGATGGCTATCTCACTCTGATGGACGTTATATCCCGCACCGGCAAGGTCCTCGTCGAGCCCGAGCAACACGTTGATTCTCACCCTCTGATGGGGCTCCATCACATTATTGAGCACATAGTCGGCAGAATAGAAGAAAAGAACCGAACCGATGGTGAAAAGCAAGATATAATAATAGTTTTTTATTCTCGACCCCAATCCATTCCACAACAACCACAGGCAAAGTGCTACGGTGATAATTATCTGTACCCACACCACATCAAAGGGGATAACATATTCGGAGAAAAGCATCGACAATAGAGTTATGCCCACCGAATATCCCAATATGAGCCATGCCTCGTGGCGAGCCTTGCAATAGATGAACACCATTCCGGCGGTGAATATCTGCACCAGCAGCAAAACGACAAACTTACCCACCGACGTGGGGGTGTCCATCAGCATCACCTCCTCAAAACGTATGCCTACGACAAAGTATATCACCATGGCAACGCCTGTAAACAACACGCTGCCCGGCATTCCCTCGCGATAGAACATCAGGAAGAAGGAGAGATAGACAAGAGCCGAACCGGTCTCTTTCTGCAATACGATGAACATCATCGGCACAAACACCACGGCAAGGGCTGTGGCGAAATGCCGCATGTTGTGTATCGTGAATCCATACACGCTCATCACCTTGGCAAGGGCAAGGGCAGTTGCAAACTTGGCAAACTCGGCCGGTTGGAGGCGCAACGGACCAAGCACGAGCCACGACCTCGAACCCTTAATCTGGTGGGGATTGAATATCGTGACGAAAAGCAGCAACAACAGTACAGCATAGATGATATAGGCAAAGGTGTCGTAGAAACGGGAGTCGAGCATCAGCAACACAAACCCTAGGCACATCGACGTGCCTATCCATATTATCTGCATTCCCGAACGGGTGTCGAGACTGAATATGTCGGTGTCGCCATACGTGTAGCTTGCTCCGCACACACTAATCCATCCGAACACGAGCAGTGCCAGATAGAGGCATATCGTCACCCAGTCGATTGAGCGCAGCACGCTCGGTTGTTTATCTGTTTGCTGAACCATAAGAAATGCGTCGTTTTTGGAATTCGTCGGCCTTCTTCATCGAAGCCTCCGACAGCTTTCCGTTAATGTATTGTTCCATCATCAGTCCGCCTATCGGCACGCCATAGTCGGCGCCCCATCCGCCGTTTTCCACATATACGGCAATGGCAATCTTCGGGTCGTTCATTGGAGCGAAGCCCATGAACACCGAGTGGTCGTGGCCGCGGTTCTGCGCCGTTCCGGTTTTTCCGCAGGCCTCAAAGTCGTAGTGGGCCAGTCCGCGGCATGTGCCTCCGAGCACCGACGAGCGCATGCCTTGCACCACATATTCGTATGCGCTTCGTTGCGCTTTGGTGTAGTGTCGGCGTGTGTAGGTAGTGTCGAGCGGCTCTCCCTGCACTTTCTTCACCACGTGAGGCACGTAGTAATATCCACGGTTGGCTATGGTCGCTCCGAGGTTGGCTATCTGCAGTGGCGTGGCGTTCACCTCGCCCTGTCCTATCGAGATGCTTATTATCGTAAGTCCGTTCCACGAGCCTCTGTATGCTCGGTCGTAAAATTCCGCATTTGGTATGAGTCCACGCTTTTCGCCTGGCAGGTCAATTCCCAGTTTATATCCGAATCCCATGCTCACCATGTAGTCGCGCCAAGTGTTCATGGCATTTTGTACGCTGCCGTATTTCGAGCGGTTGCCTATCATGTAGTACAGTCCCCAGCAAAAGAATGCGTTGCACGAGGTACTCAGTGCCGGCACCAACGACAGTGGCGAGGCGTGGCCGTGGCATCCCACGTGCAGGCCGCGGTAGTAGAATCCGTGTGAGCAGCCAAAAGGAGTGCTTGGGCTTATTATGCCTTCGCTCAAATAGGTAAGGCCTTGTGTGGTCTTGAATGTCGAGCCTGGAGGATATTGTCCCATGATGCTTCGGTTGAGCAGCGGCTTCCACGAGTCGTTGCTCAGCATACGGTGGTTTTTGCTTCGCTCGCGTCCCACCATAATTCGCGGGTCGTAGGTGGGCGACGACACCATGCACAGCACCTCGCCCGTCGATGGCTCGATGGCCACAATGCTGCCTATTTTTCCTTCCATCAGCCGTTCGCCCAGTGCCTGTAGCTTTATGTCTATGCCTAACGTGAGGTTTTTGCCGGCAATGGGCTTTCTGTCGAGGCTGTGGTTTTGGTAGCTTCCCTGTATTCGTCCGTGCGCGTCGCGCAACAATATCTGCACGCCTTTCTCGCCGCGCAGTTGCTTTTCATATTTCCTTTCCACTCCTAACTTTCCAATGTAGTCGCCGGGCTGATAGTAGTCGTCCTCCTCAATGTCCGACGGCGACACCTCGGCCACGTCGCCAAGCACGTGTGCCGCATAAGGATATTCGTATTGCCTTATGCTGCGTCGCTGTACGTAGAAGCCTGGAAAGCGGTAAATCTTTTCGTTAAGAATGCTGAAGGTGCGTTCGGGCAGTTGGCTTAGAAACAGCTGTTGGGTATAGGGCGAATAGCCGGGATTTTTCGAACGGTCCTTTATCGTTTCCATTCTCTTGTCAAATTCCTCCTTGCTTATTCCCAGTGTCTTGCACAGTCCCAAGGTGTCGAGCTTGCCCTTTGCTTCCTTCATTACCACCATCACGTCGTAGGCGGGCTGGTTATAGACCAGCAGTTTGCCGTTGCGGTCGCTTATGATGCCTCTCGATGGGTACTCGATTTTTTTGAGGAATGCGTTTGAGTCGGCATTCTTCTTGTAGTCGTCGCTCATAATCTGCAGCGTAAACAGTCTGATGATGTAGATTATGACTATGGCAGTGGCAACACCGCCAATGACGTATTTCCTGTTTTCAAGTCCGTAGTCCTTCACTTGTTTCTGACGCTTTCTATCGTTAGAATCAATATTATTGTCAACAATGTGCTTCCTCCAATGCACTTTATCCACTGCAGCAGGTTGAAGAAGTTGAACGTCTCTAAGGTGAAGAACAGCAGGCAGTGTATAAAGATAAGCACGCTGATGTAAAACAAGTATTTTGCAAAGCCAAGCGTAGCCACTGCGGGGCGTATGTCTTCAGCCGAGTCTTTCTGCAGAAACAGATTGAAGAAGTAGGGTTGTATGGCTCCGGTCACCAGCAGCGATGCCGAAGTTACGCCGGGCGTGTTGGAGAAGGTGTCGATGACAAGGCCCAAAAGGAAACACCACAACAGTATTCCCCATTTGGGATAGTCGTGGCGAAACTGCAACACCATGTATATATATAATAAAGGTGTTGCACATCCGAAAAGGTGTATGTGGTTGAGCACAAGCGACTGCACAAGGCACAGGATAACGAATGTCGCAATGAGGTTGAGCAAGTCTTTTGCCATTGTCTATTGTCCTTTCTTCATTTTTTGTTTACTCTGAGCGAGTCACGCGCACTTTCCAGCAGCTGTTGCCTTTCGGCAAAGCTTTTGTCGGTGATGACGCACACGTCGCGCAGCTTTGCAAAATCGGTGGAGAGGTTTACTTTGAGTCTGTACGACAATCCGTCGGACGAGTTATACACCTCTACAATCTTGCCCACGATGATGCCAGGAGGGAATATCGACGAGAAACCGCTTGTCTCCACCCAGTCGCCTCGCTTAAAGTGGGCATGGCGAGGAATGTCTTCCACACTGGCAAAGCTCGGATCGCCTCCGTTCCATTTTGTATAGCCGAAATAACCTCTGTTGCGTATTGAGCAGCTGATGCGCGAGTTGATGTTGAGCAACGGTATTACTATCGAGTAGTGGTCAGACACTAAGAAGACCACTCCAACCACTCCGTTGCCGCTTGTCACGCCCATGTCCACCTCTATTCCGTCGGCTCGTCCTTTGTCAATGGTTATGAGGTTGTTGGGCTGGTTGACCGAGTTGCTCACCACCTTTGCCGACACCAGCTTATATTGGTTGATGTTCAGCAGTTCGAGTCTTTCTTTGGCTATGGTGTCGCCGGTGGCCTCGCCATACAGGCGCGACAGCTGGTTTACCTGTCTTTCGAGGTAGAAGTTCTTCAGCGTCAGTTCTTGGTTGATTTTTGTGAGCGAGAAGAACGCTTCTATTGCCGAGTCCAGTTCATACACCTTGCCTACCACCCAATTGGCCGAAGTAAACCACACGCTTCCCTGATAGCTGTTGAATTGGAACAGCATGACAAAGCTCAACACCTCAAGCAAGGTGAAGAGCAACCAATTGTTGTATTTTGCAAGAAAATTGAGCAGGTTACGCATGGGCGAAATATTTATTGCTGTTTTGGAGGGGAAATATTGGAGGGGAGTTATTTTGGAGGGTAGTGGGGTAGAAGGTAGAGGGTAGAGAAATGTTGAAACCGTGATTTGGTGACTCCATTGTCCATTGGTTTGAGTATCCCGATAATGCAGTGTGGTATCCTCTACCTTCTACCTTCTACCCTCTACCTTCTACCTTCTACCCTCCATATTCCCTTACCTCATCAAGAATGAGAAGCGGTCAACGTTCTTGAGGGCTATGCCGGCACCTTTTGCTACACTGTGCAATGGGTCTTCGGCAATGTGGAACGGTATGTTGATCTTGTCGGTCAGACGCTTGTCGAGGCCGCGCAGCAGGGCACCGCCACCGCTGAGGTATATGCCGTTCTTCACAATGTCGGCGTAAAGCTCTGGCGGAGTATGCTCAAGGGCTGAGAGCACGGCATTTTCTATCTTGGCCACCGTCTTGTCGAGGCAGTGGGCTATTTCCTGATAGCACACAGGAACCTCCATGGGCAGTGCGGTTATGCGGTTAGGTCCGTGTACGATATAGTCTTCGGGAGCCTCTTCGCCAAGGTCGGTAAGTGCCGAGCCAACGTGTATCTTTATTCTCTCGGCCATACGCTCGCTGACCTTCACGTTGTGCTGACGGCTCATGTATTCCTGAATGTCGGCTGTAAGGTCGTCGCCAGCAATGCGTATTGAGTTGTTGCTTACGATGCCGCCGAGCGATATTACCGCAATCTCGGTCGAGCCACCGCCAATGTCAACTATCATGTTGCCTTCGGGAGCCTCTACGTCGATGCCGATGCCGATGGCGGCAGCCATTGGCTCGAATATCAGGTAAACGTCGCGTCCGTCGGCATGTTCGGCCGAGTCGCGCACGGCGCGCAGCTCAACTTCCGTAGAGCCTGAAGGCACGCCAATGACCATTCGCAGCGATGGCGAAAACAGGCGGCTGCCCGTGTGCACCATCTTGATGAGTCCGCGCATCATCTGCTCGCAGGCCGAGAAGTCGGCAATGACACCGTCGCGCAGTGGGCGTATGGTGCGTATGTTGGCGTGTTCCTTTTCATACATCATCTTGGCTTTCTCGCCCACTGCAATCATCTTGTCTGTGCGGCGGTCGAGGGCCACAACCGACGGCTCGTCCACCACAATCTTGTCATCCGATATGATGATGGTGTTGGCGGTGCCGAGGTCCATTGCTATTTCTTGTACAAATGAAAAAAATCCCATATTCCTTTTTTTTCTGTATAATGTGGAGTGTTTTTGGGGAAGGTAGAGGGGAGAAGGTAGAGGGTAGAGAAGTGTTCTACCCTTGATTTTAGGCAGTTCAGTATTCTCTACCTTCTACCCTCTACCTCCTTCCTTCCATCATCTCTGTCCTTATTTCTTCTCAAACCACTCGTGAATGGCTGTGTCGTAGTGGCTGCTCACGCCGAAGGCACGTGCTGCAAACATCTTGCGCTGAGCCAAGGTGGTCTCTGCACCCTGTTCGTTGAGAATGTCGAGGAGGACGCTGTATTCGGCCTTGCTTGGCACTATTACAACGTCGTTGAAGTTCTTTGCGCCGGCACGTATCAGCGATATGCCGCCGATGTCGATTTTCTCGATGATGTCGGCCTCTGATGCACCGCTGGCCACTGTGGCCTCGAATGGATAGAGGTCAACGACTACGAGGTCAATCTCTGGAATCTCGTATTGCTTCATCTGTTCCTTGTCGCCTTCGTTGTCGCGACGGCCCAGAATGCCGCCAAACACTTTGGGGTGGAGAGTCTTCACGCGACCGCCCAAAATTGAAGGATATGTGGTCACATCCTCTACCTTTTGGCACTCATATCCCAACGACTCGATAAACTTCTGCGTTCCTCCTGTCGAAAGGAACTTCACGCCCTCTGCATTGAGCTTCTTGAGCAATTCGTCCAAACCATCTTTGTGGAAAACCGATACCAATGCGGTTTTTATCTGTTTCTTGTCAGCCATTTGTGTAATATAACGTTATATGAATACTTTAAATGCTAAGTTATGAGGTTGCAAAGGTAGTAAATATCGCCGAAACCACCAAATATGAAGCATGTTTTTTATTGCCATCGCACGTTTTCTTGATTTATTTGGTGTAACGGGTACACAGTAGTAATTTATTCCTTTTGTTAATAAACAATAAATATAAAGTAAACAAATGCTAAATTCGTGAAAATAGTATTATCTTTGCAGCAGTTTTTGTTTTCTGTACGAGTTGAGCCTAAATATGTACGATTTGACCATTTTAGTAAACTAATGTAAGGAATCAAATGCTGCGTAAGAAAATATAATTTTTTAACAAACAACTAAGGGCATCTGATGATTGGCAAACTAAAGAGACGATTGCTTTATGCTTCGCTTTTCGCAATAATTGTTTTGATTATTGCGATACCTTCCATATATTCTTGTGCAAAAACCACCGACTGCCATGTGGTTGTCGTATTCTCGCACGACAAGGGCTTCCACAACTATTCCCTCATGATTGATGCGCTCGAAAAGGAGTTTGCCAAGTCAAAGTTGGTAAACAAGAACATACACCTCTCTTATTTCTATCTCGCGTGCGAACGATGGGGGCACGACCAGGAAGTGATTGAGGCGAAGAAAATAATAGAAGATGCGCTAAGGGCACACAATATTGACCTCATCGTCACCATTGGCGACCAGGCGAGCTATTCGGTGGCCGTGTGCGGCCATCCTGCCGTCCACAAGGTGCCAATGGTTTTTGCCGACGTCATCTATCCCAACGAGAAAGTCATTGCGCGCCACGACAACATTACAGGTTTTAAAAACGACATCGACATTGTAGAGAACATCAAGCTCTCGTCGGTACTTACCAACACCTACGCCACATACACCCTGCTCGACCTCACCTTCCTCGACCGCATGACAAGGGCCAACATAGCCAAGCAGATAGAGGGCCACGACGAGATAGTGAACAACCTCGACTGGAACTTGCACCTCTTGGACGTGAGAAATCTGCCCACGGGAAAATACTCCATCACGCCCTTCTCACTGCGCAACATACGACTCAACACGGCCGACAAGACTGCCGGCGATTCGCTCGGCTCGTCAAACTTCATGTACGTCATGCGTCAGTACAGTCCGTTTACTTACCTGCAGCTGAAGTTCGACTCTGAGGCGTTGGTCATGATTCGCATGAATGCCTATAAGCCAATGATCACCGCCATCAATTCAGAGTTTGGCCGTCCTGAGAGCAACTTCATAGGCGGCTATTTCGCCTCGGCAGAGACCATTGCCGCCGAAGTGGCCGACTACGGCTTGAAGATTCTCGATGGCACGCCTATTGACAAGCTGCCCGTGAAGACCTCGAAAAAGGACTACTACATCGACTGGCAGGTGGCCAAGAAGCACGGCTTCGACAAGCACAATCTGCCCGAGGGCTTCCATGTGGTCAACATGCCATGGAAGGACAAGTTCCCCGTCACCTATTTGCTGCTTTCCTATTTAGGCTTCGTCGCTGTAGTTGCGGCAATTATTGTGCTCGCTGTGCTCATGTTTAAGGAGAGGCGCGAGAAGAAGCGTGCCCTGAAGCACATCGAGCAGGACAACGCCATGTTCAACATGGCCATTCAGGATAGCCAAACATTTGTGTGGAAACGCCGTGGCACACAACTGATTATGGGCGATGCCTTTTGGGAGTGCTATGGACAGGAACCCCACGTAATCGTGATTGACGAGTTCCGCCGAATGCTCCACCCCGACTTCCGCAGTGTGTTTGATGCGGCCATCAATGAAGTCAACAAAGGCAACCTCTTCACAGGCGAGTTGATGGCCGACTTCCGTGGCGACGGCAACTACCAGTGGTTTAAGCTGCGCGGCCATGGAATACTTTCCGACGACGGCAAGTTTGAGCGTGCATACGGCATGATTATCAACATCGACATTTTCAAGCAGCGTGAGAAAGAACTCGACGACGCCCGCCGTCTGGCCGAAGAGGCACAGCTGAAGGAGTCGTTCCTGGCCAACATGAGCCACGAGATACGCACGCCGCTCAACGCCATCGTAGGCTTCTCTTATCTGCTGGCGCAGCCCGAAGGCACCTATGCGCCCGAAGAGCGTGAAATGTTTATCAATACAATCAACACAAACAACGACCTGCTGCTCAAGTTGATAAACGACATTCTCGACATCTCGCGCATCGACTCCGGACAGATGGACTTCGACATCAAGCCTCTCTTTGTAAGTACGCTTGTTGAAAAGGTATATAACACCTTCACCCTGCAAATGCCTAAGCATCTTGAGTTTGTGCTGGCTCAGCCCGACTATGACGCAGAGATAATGGCCGACGATAGCCGCATGCAGCAGGTACTTACCAATTTCCTCACCAATGCGGGCAAGTTTACGCCCGAAGGCAAGGTGACGCTTGGTTGGAACATCGACCTTGCCACCTCGAAGGTAGAGCTGTATGTTGAAGACACAGGCATCGGCCTTGCCGACGAAGACCGCAAGATGGTGTTCAGCCGCTTCTACAAGAAAGACGAGTTTAAGCAGGGAACAGGCCTCGGACTGTCCATCTGTAAGGCCATCGTCGTGCGCCACGGAGGCTCCATCAGCGTCAAGTCGCAGCTTGGCAAGGGCAGCCGCTTCTCAGTGTTCATGAAAATACGCGAGGGGGGGGTAGTGGACTTCGAGTCCACGCGATACTGAAAGATTAAGTAGGTTATTGGGGGAAGTTATGGAAGTTAAAGAAGTTAAAGAAGTTAAAGAAGTTAAAGAAGTTAAAGAAGTTAAAGAAGTTAAAGTCAAATGACTAAGCCTTAGAACTTCTGCGCTTGTCACAGTATTGTCGTACCTCCTTACCTCTTAAAAAATATATAAATAAATTTAACTGATAAGTAATAAGTATTTTAATGAGAAAAATGAAAATTGAAAGGATTGCCGTAGTACTATGCGTTCTATTGGCTTCAGTGATGAACCTAAAGGCGCAAAACACAACATCGTCAATCGCAGGCACCGCTACCGATGGAGAAGAATCGCTGGCAGGCGCAGTAGTAAAAGTAACGCATCTTGAGTCAGGAACAACTTACTCAACAGTGTCCAACGGCAAAGGCTTCTTCCGCTTCGACGGATTGCGACCGGGAGGCCCCTACAAGGTGGAAGTAAGCTACGTGGGACACAAGAAAAGCATTGTCAACATCAAGCAGATACACCTTGGTGAAGTCTATTCGTGCAACGTAACGCTCGACAGCGGCAACGAACTCAATGAAGTAGTCATTACCGGTGCCGCCGCCGTACGCAAGACGGGTGGCTCTGAACACATTACCTCTGCCGACATTCTCAAGACACCCTCAATAGAGCGCAGTCTTGACGACATCACCCGACTATCGCCCTACTTCCAGGGCAACACCTTCGGCGGCCGCGACCAAGGCATGAACAACTACAGCATCGACGGCGCCAACTTCAACTTCAACATGGGCCTCGACCGCGGACGACTGCCCGCCCAAAACCGCCCCATCTCTATAGATGCCCTCGACGAGATACAAATAGTAACCTCGGCCTTCGACGTCAAGAACAGCAACTTCATGGGTGCCAGCGTCAATGCCGTGACCAAAAAAGGTACAAACGCCTTCCGTGGCACTGCATACACATATTTTAAAAATGAAGACCTGCGCGGCAACCGCATCGACCATGAAGACCTGGGCGAGCGCGCCAAGGAGCAGCGCAACATTTGGGGAATGACGCTCGGCGGACCTATATTGAAGGACAAACTCTTTTTCTTCGTCAACGGCGAATATGAACACTCGCCTAAACCCATACACAAGTGGAAGCTGTCGGCCGACGGCAAAGACAACGCTGCCGACATGATTTCGCGCGTCACAGCCGCCGACATGGAGCGTTTCGCCACCGACCTGAAGAGCATGTATGGCTGGGATCCAGGCTCGTGGACCGACTTCGACGGCGTCAACGACACCTACCGCCTGCTGGCCCGCCTCGACTGGAACATCAGCGACCGTCACCACGCCATGCTGCGCTACAACTACACCGGCATGAAGACCGACAACAACGTGTCGGGCGGAGCCCTCGGCCTTGGTGCGCCGGTGAGCAACCTGTCGCAGTCGTTCCGCGGCTCTACGTGGGTGCGCAAGGACAATGTCCACTCGCTCACGGCCGAAGTCAACAGCCGCTTCAGCAGTACCATTGACAATGTGCTGCGTGCAGGCTTCACCTTCAACGACGCCAACAACCGCGAGAGCGATGCAGCCTTCCCCACCATCGACATTCTCAAGCCCGACGCTGCAGGCGTCAACCGTCCGTTTATGAATGCCGGCTACGAGCAACACGCCTACCTCAACGGCATCAACGAGAAGAGTTGGAACATAGTGGATAATCTCACCATGTCGCTCGGCAACCACTTCGTCACCCTCGGAGCCGCCTTCGAATCGACCACCGCCTCAAACTGCTACATGCGCTATGGTGCCGGCTACTACCGCTACAACTCCTACGACGACTTCCTGCAGAAGAAGGCTCCCGTGGCCTTCGCCCTCTGCTATTCGCTCACGGGCGACGAGCGCGCCCTCTCCGACGTCACCTACAACCGCCTCTCGCTTTATGCACAGGACGAATGGAACGTCAACAGCCGTCTGCGCCTGCTCTACGGCCTGCGCATGGACATGCCAATGTACACCAACCACCGCTACGAAAACCCCTCGGTGGCCAACCTCGACTTTAATGGCGAGAAGCTCAACACCAGCGAGTGGCCCAAGGCAGTGCCGCTGCTGTCGCCACGCATAGGCTTCAACTACGACATCACTGCCGATGGCAGCCTTCGCCTGCGTGGAGGCACGGGCATCTTCACCGGCCGCTTCCCCCTCATCTTCCTCAGCAAGATGCAGGAAGGCTCGGGCATGCTCCAAACCTCACTGCAGATTAAGGATGCCAAAGACCCGCTGCTGCAATATTTTGCCGGCAAGGGCGTGCTCACACCAAGCCAGGTGCTCAACGAACTCGTCCCCTCGCTGCCCGCCGACCAGCAGAAGCGTTTCCCTACGCAACCGGGAGCCGTGACCAATCTCATAGCCATCGACCGCAACTTCAAGATGCCGCAGGTGTGGAAGTCAACCCTCGCCATCGACTGGAGACTGCCGTTGCCGTTCGACAACCTCTTCACCCTCGAAGGAACATTTGCCAAGGACATCAACGCCATAACAGCCTACGATGCCAACATCGACCCCTCGAAGGTTGAGGCGCGACGCTTCAATGGCAACGACAACCGTTACTTCTATCCCGGCATGAAAAACGTGCGCATACATCCCGACAACGGCTATGCCTACGTCATGACCAACACCAGCAAGGGCTACTCGGCCAACATAATGGCTCAGCTCACCATGACCCCCGTGAGAAACCTCGACCTCATGGCCGCCTACACCTTCACCACCTCGAAGGCACTTAACCCTATGGGCAGCAATCAGATAGAAAACACGCCCAACAACCTCGCCACCGTCAACGGCTACAACTATGCCGAGGTGGGCAACGCCCGCTACATCTTCTCGCCCCACCGCGTGATAGCATCGGCTTCTTATCGCCTGTCTTATGCCCGCAACAAGATGCAGACTCTCGTGTCGCTCTTCTATGAAGGCCGAAAAAATGGGTCGTACAGCTATGTTTACAGCACCGACATGAACAACGACGGCATCAACCAAGACCTTATATACATTCCGTCGTCGAAGGACGAGCTGCTCTTCCAGGACATCAAGGACAAACAGGGCAACGTAACCTTTTCGGCTGCCGAACAGAGCGAGGCATTCTGGGCCTTTGTCAACCAAGACCCTTATCTCAGCAGCCACAAGGGACAGTATGCCGAGCAGTATGCCGCCTACAATCCATGGCTCAACCGCTTCGACCTTCGCCTGTCGCAGGAGTTTAAGGTAAAGGTGGGCAACAGCGTCAACCGCCTGCAGCTCAACCTCGACATCCTCAACCTCGGCAATCTGCTCAACAGCGGCTGGGGACTTGCAAAGTCGGCCCGCACCGCGGCGTGTAAGCCTCTCAACCGCGTAGGCGTAGATGCCAACAACACCCCCATCTTCAACATGTCAACCTACAACGACCGCGACGGCAAGCTCCGCCTTGTTGACAGCACCTACGACGTTCTTCGCGGCTCGACCTATTGCTGGCAGATGCAGATAGGCGTGAAGTACATCTTTAATTAACATGAGTTCGACGAATTGTTTAAACCGCCCCTACTCGGCGGTTTGACGGTTTAAGACAATTCTTCGAACTCACGTCAATTAGGCTCCGATATTTTAGGAATTAAAGGAGTATTTAGGAGTTAAGGAGTATTTAGTAGTTAACTCCTTAACTCCTTAACTCCTTAACTTCTCTCCTCTTTTTCCCTCCCTACAGAAAAAAATAAGCTGAAATATTTGGTGCTTCGCTTTTTTTGACGTACTTTTGCATCACATAACAATTTCAGAACTTAACACAACAGAGTATGAATAAAACAATAAGCATCGTCATTTCACTGCTGTTCTGCCTCCACGGAGGCATTGTGATGGCGCAAGGACAAGGCGACGCCTTGATGAAGAAGGCGCAAGACTTTCTCGCACAGAAGGAATATACCAAGGCACGCAGCACCTACATGCACGCCTACAACGCCTTCGCTTCGGCCGCACACTACGACAAGGCTACCGCCTGCGGAGCCAAGGTGGCATCACTCTACTATAGGGAAAACTATTACAAAGAGGCTTTCGACATGTTGCGTGCCGCCGACCAGCTCATCGCGCAGTGCGAGCAAAACAGCCACAAGGCGCGACCCGACCTGCGCTATGCCACCACAAAGGAACGCCTGCAGATGTACACACGTCTGCGCAAAGCGGTCAACGCCAAGGAACAGCTGACAAGGCTCGACGACCTTGCCAAAGCCTCGGCCAACGACTCGCTCCTCACCGACCTGCTCTACACCAAGGCAAGCCACTACTACACCTTCGGACTGACTGCTCAGGGTGATGCCGCCATCAACCTCCTGATAGGCAAATATAAAGACGCAAAGCAGTACGACAAAGTCATCGACTGCTATCAAACGCTAATAGCCTTTGCACGCAAGAGCGGCAACGCCGCCATGACCTCGCGCACCTACGAGCAATATATAATGTGGAAAGACTCGGTCAGGGTGCTGAAGGCACAAGACGAGCTGGCAGCCCTGAAAAAGGAATGTGCCGACAAGCAAGCCGCCATTGACGACCGCGACAGCAGCCTTGCCACACGCCAGTATATCATAGTAGCACTCTGCATTCTGGCCGCAGCATTGGCCGTAACATTGGTGCTGGGAGGCATAGTGCTCATACGCTTTGTAATGACCACGCGCAGGCAGAAAAAGGCCATTGCCGTGGCCAATGAGAACATCGAGCTGAAGGCGGCCTTCATTCGCAATATATCGGCGCAGCTCTCGCCCACGCTCGACCTTCTCGACGGAGCCCATCCCGCAGTCGGAGCCTTGAAGCAGTTTATGACCCACGTCGGACAGCTGTCGGACCTTGAGGCCCACCTTGCCGAACCGTGCGACATGCAGGAACGGAATATTGCCGCTTTCTGCGACAGCATAGCCAAGCAGATGGAAGGCAAGATGAAGAGTGGGGTAAGGCTCGTGGTCAACGCCCCGAAGCTCACCATGCCCGTCAATGCCGACATGCTTGAGCACGTGCTGCT
This sequence comes from Prevotellaceae bacterium, assembly GCA_029218445.1. Classification (GTDB taxonomy): domain Bacteria; phylum Bacteroidota; class Bacteroidia; order Bacteroidales; family Bacteroidaceae; genus Prevotella. The sequence continues at coordinate 15,188 of JAQXRI010000022.1, forward strand.
CCATCTGCTCAACAATGCAGCCTTTCACACCCCCGAAGGCGGCAAGATAACGCTCGACTACAAAAAGCGCGGCGCCCACACCCATCAGTTCATCGTGAGCGACACGGGTCCGGGCATTGACGCCGAGCTGCGTCCAGTGCTGTTCAAGCCATTTGCCCGTGTGGCCGACCTCACCCAGGGCGACGGCCTTGGCCTGCCCATCTGCGCCCTTATGGCCATCCGCATGAACGGCACCCTTACGCTCGACGAGAGCTACACCAAAAGCGCGCGGTTCATACTCGAGCTTCACACCTGATGTTTAACTAATTTCTCTGAACATATAAATATTTCTTAGTCATGAAAAGTAAAAAGACATTAGCCATGGCAGCCATCGCCCTTGCCATGTTCACCCTTGTCAATGGCCACTGTGTTGCTGAAGACAATCCAAGCTCATCCACCGGCGAGGAAACGACCGCCACATACCGTCCGGGCGACATAGTGCCCGACGGCTACATATCGCAGCAGGGTCTCGACGCCTTCTTCACCTCGCAGCCAATACCCGACAACATCTTTGCCATCATGCAGGGCAAGAGCTTCAAGGCCGACTGCACCGTGCCCCGCAGCGAATTGCGCTACGTGCTGTGTCTTCACCGTGACATTGAGGGCAACGCCGTCGTGGGCGAGATGGTGGTCAACAAGGCCATTGCCGCCGACGTGGTTGACATCTTCCGCGAACTGTTTGTCAACCGATATCCTATCGAGCGCATGCGCCTTATCGACTATTGGGATGCCGACGACGAGCGTTCGATGACGGCCAACAACTCGTCGAGCTTCAACTTCCGTTTCATTTCCCATACCACCAAGGTGTCGAAACACGGAGCGGGCATGGCCGTTGACATCAACCCCCTCTACAATCCATACCACAAGGTGTTGGCCGACGGCACCGAAGTGATAGAGCCGGCAGCAGGCAAACCCTATCTCGACCGCACCAAGTCGTTCGACTATAAGATAAACGAGAACGACCTCTGCCACCAACTGTTCATCAAGCATGGCTTTGAGTGGGGCGGCTCGTGGACTTCGTGCAAAGACTATCAGCACTTTGAGAAGTGACGAAATAACCTTTGCATCAATCAATGAATAACCTTTGCATCAATCAATAAATAACCTATGTCATGAAAACATTAGTTAAGTTATGGACCAGTACGTCGCTTGTACTGAAAATTGTCGTTGGCCTCGTCGTGGGAGCCGTTCTTGGACTTACAGTGCCTCAGTTTACCTACATCTCCATTCTCGGAACCGTGTTTGTGAGTGCGCTCAAGGCCATTGCGCCGGTGCTGGTGGCAGTGCTGGTGGCCAGTGCCATATCGAAGGCCGGCGGAGGCCTTGGGCCAAGATTCCGCACGGTGGTCACGTTCTATCTTGCCACGACGCTGTTGGCCGCCGTGACGGCTGTGGTGGCGAGCTACATGTTTCCGGTGCAGATAATGCTGAGCGACACCACCGAGGGCAGCGCGCCGGGAAGCCTATTCGATGTGTTTTCGCGCATGGCGCAGGACATGGTGAGCAACCCTCTGATGTGTGTGGCCAATGCCAACTACATAGGAGTGCTGTTTTGGTCGATAATTGTTGGCTTGGCTCTTAAGCTCAAGGCCAGCGAGCATACGATAAACGTGGTGAGCGACTTTGCCGATGTGGTCGGCAACATGATAAGATGGGTCATACAGTTTGCGCCCTTCGGCATCATGGGCTTGATATTCAGCTCGGTGTCGGAAAGCGGGCTTTACATCTTCACCACCTACGGCAAGCTGCTTGCCTTGCTGGTGGGCTGCATGCTTGCGTCGTCGTTAGTGCTCAATCCGCTGATCATTGCCGTCTATCTGCGCGCCAATCCTTATCCTATAGTTTGGGCTTGCCTGAAGGAGAGTGCCGTAAGCGCATTCTTCACACGCAGCTCGGCGGCCAACATTCCCATAAACATGGCCTTGTGCAAACGGCTGAAGCTCGACCCCGACTTCTATTCGGTGAGCATTCCGCTGGGAGCCACCATCAACATGAACGGAGCCGCCGTGACCATTACGGTGATGACGCTTGCCGTGTGCAGCACGCTGGGCATCGAGGTGAGCCTGCCCGCGGCCCTGTTTCTGAGCGTGATAAGCACGTTTGCGGCTTGCGGGTCGAGTGGTGTGGCGGGCGGCTCACTGCTGCTCATACCCATGGCCTGCTCGCTGTTTGGCATCAGCAACGACATTGCCATGCAGGCAGTGGCCGTAGGATTTATAATAGGCGTGATACAAGACTCGGTGGAAACGGCACTAAACTCGTCGGGCGATGCCATGTTTACCATCGCAGCCGACCTGCACAGCAAGGGCATGAAGCCGAAGGACATTGCCGAACTGCTGTAGTGTTGGGGCTTCACTCGTGCGCCTTCGAGTTTAAGGTGAGAAACAGGGAGATATACGACGGAGTGGGGGGATATTCGGCCACCAATGTCGATTTTATAATGTTCTACCAGTATCTGAACCGTGAGGACTATGTGGGGCTTAATTGATTACAATAGGGTATTCGTTTTATGTTCCGCAGTGGTGAACGTATGTTCCGCAATGGTGAATGTATATTCCGCAGTGGTGAATGTACGTTCTCCATTGCGGAATATAGAATGAATACCTATTTCTGTTGAAATCGAATAGCCTATTATCCAATCATCATAACCGTTATCCTCACACTTTTAAAACAGTTTAACTTACCTTAAATGCTTCCCCCATTCTTTGTCTTTTATACCTTAAATGCTTATATTTTGCCCTACAATCTCCCTACATGTGTTTTTCATTTTCTTCTATCACTTCTATCATTTCGAGGTTAACTTATTTATCCATAAGGCGTTAGGTGGTGATAGTAGGGGTGATAGTGGTGATAGTAGAAAGGTATTTTAACTAAATTATCGCATAAAATCGCCTCTTTTTAACATAATCTTTGCACGGAACAATCTCAATAGGCATCAATGAATAGCTGTTTTGCCCCGTTTGCTATGTTGTTCATTAAATATCGTCGCATTTTCGCACCGAAGTCGCGAATTATGTCAAATGTCATAGAGGGAATTGTATTTCCACCATGCGCCCCTCTTTCTCGCTTACTCGGCATACTTGCTCCATGAAAACTAATACGAAGCACTCGTATTCGTCTCGAAGTCATCCCGAAACCAACCATAAGGAATCAGAGAGGCAAAAGCTAATAAAGCAACAATTAACGATTAATATGCGTTAATTATACATAAAAGTTACCTTTAGGTAAATTACCTTTGGGTAACTTTTTATATATTTGCACCGTAATTGCAATAAATAGACAAAAAACAATATGACAGAAATAGTAAAATCGCCATTCCAGTTTGGCACACTTGCCACTAAGGAGAACTTCATTGACCGCGTGGAAGACAGGGCATTGCTGAAGCAACTGCTTTCTTCGCATATCAATACAATGCTTGTATCGCCAAGAAGATGGGGAAAGTCTTCATTGGTGAAGATGGCCATGGACGAGCTTCTGTCAGAGGACAAATCAGTAAGGGTTTGCTACATCGACGGTTTCAGCATTGGGTCGGAAGAAGAGTTCTATAGGGTTTTTGCCAGTCAGGTTATTGCCTGCACATCAAACAAAGTTGAACGCTGGATAAGCGATGCAAAAAAATGGCTTACCGGGGTTGTGCCACAAATTGTAGTGAACGACCAAGTGACAGATTTTCTGGCATTTGACCTACGCTATGTTCCACGAGAAAATGACAAGACTACGATTCTACAGCTTCCGGAACTGTTAGGGAAAGAAAAAGGCCTACACATAATTGTATGTATTGATGAGTTTCAGCAGCTCGCCCATCTGCCACAATACAAAGATATGGAAGGGAAAATGCGCTCGGCATGGCAACTGCAAGAGCATGTCTCGTATTGCTTCTATGGAAGCAAGCGAACGATGATGCTTGAGATTTTCAACAACTCCAACAGCCCCTTTTACCGTTTTGGACAAGTTATCTTTATGGACAAGATTGCAAAGAAAGACTGGATTCCCTTTATCGTCTCGTCTTTTGAGAAAACTGGCAAGAAATGTTCAACAGAATATGCAGCAAGAATATGCGACATAGTGGAATGTCATTCCTGGTACTTGCAGCAAGTGTGTTATTTTATATGGAGTTATACTATTGATGAGGTAGATGAGGACTCATTCAATAGGGGACTAAGACAGACGCTGAACATCAATACGCCCATGTTTCAGAACGACACGGAGAATCTTTCCCAAAGCCAAATCGAAATGCTGAAAGCCATCAGCAAAGGAGAGACAAAACTGTCTTCTGAAGATGTAAAGCGCCGGTACTCTCTCGGCAACCCAAACACCATCACCAAAAACAAGCTTGCCCTCGTAAGACGCGACATACTGGACAACGACAAAGGTAAACTCACGTTTGTTGACCCACTCTACCGACTTTGGCTAAAGCGGGAGTATTAAGTCGTATTATTCCTGAAAGCTTTTTATCGTTTTGTCAAGCTAATCATGAATATTACTCCTCCAAACGTGGCTGCGATGGCAAGCCACACGGGCAAAAAGGGAACTCCAAGTGCGAGCAGCTTGTGCCAGCACTCTACACTCTACATTATTTAATGATAAGTGCTTGATATTTAAATGCATTCACTAACGCTTTGATTATCAATGCATAATTGCAAAATGATGTAGAGTGTAGGGTGTTGGCGAAGCAGGCTTATATTCGAAAGTAAATGCAACTTGGCAACAAAGACAAGTGTCCATTGCAATTTTGTCACGCTTATGACAGTCGTCTGCCATAGTTATGACCGTTGCCTGTCAAAGGGTGACAGACGGCGATGTGAAAATTGAAGGTTGAAAGTTGAATTGCTGCGCCGATGGTTCTTATGCGCAGCAATTCAACTTTCAATTTTCAACCTTCAACATCTTAATCACGTCCTCCAATGCCTGAAGATTGTATGGGCTGACCTTGATGTCGAGCACATTGCCTTGGGAGCCAACGAGTTTGTAGGTGGGGAAGCTGTTGACTTTCAGATAACGCTCAATAGCCGATTGCTGCTCTTCGGGCAGATTGAAGTGAGCAACATTAGGCCCCGTGACGTTATACTCCTTGATGACATTCTCCCACGAATCCTTAGGACTGCGGTTGGCGAAATACACATACTGGATGTCATACTTTGACAGTCGCTCGTACAATTCCTGCGAATGTGAGAGGGCAGCCTTGCAAGGACCGCACCATGTACCCCATACGTCGATGAGCACAATCTTGCCCTTGTATGGCTCAAGCAGCGTTTTCAGTATCTTCTCGCCCTCGGTCATGCCGGCTACATCTTCGCCCGTCTTCATCACGAGCTTGTCCAACTGGCGGTTGGTGAGGGCGATATAATACTCATTCTTTTTCACCAATTCATTATATACATCGGGAATAGTAATCAAGGTCTTCAACGTGTCCATCAACTCAGGTGCCAATGCCTTGTGCTCACTGTCAAATTTCCTGTATGCAACCCTTGATGCCCAAATACACTTCATGGTTTCGTCAGTTCCGAGAGAGTCAATACAATTCATGTATGTGTCCAGTTCCTGAAGAAATAATGCATTTTTTATCACTTGCTTTGCATGGGGAGTATGGAAAATCTGCTCAACCCACTTGATATCCTCTGCGTTATTCGACTGATACTCTTCCAAAATGCGCTCTTTTTCCTTTGCGTCGGTCGTGGCTTCCA
>JAQXRI010000023.1 GCA_029218445.1 Prevotellaceae bacterium
CGGCAATCCTGAGATGGAGTACATCATGCGCCGCCTTGCCTCGGCTGCGGCCGACCCCGACGTTCGTCAGGACATGAACGTCGAAGACGAATACTTCTCGGCATTGGAGGCTCGTGACACCACCCTAATGATTCTGAACCAGAAAATTGAGGAAAAGGACGCTCAATTGGAGCAGAAAGCCGCTCAGTTGGAGCAGAAAGCCGCTCAGTTGGAGCAGAAGGACGCTCAGTTGGAGCAGAAGGACGCTCAGTTGGAGCAGAAGGACGCTCAGTTGGAGCAGAAGGATGCTCAGTTGGAGCAGAATAGGGCAGAGTTGGAGCAGAAGGACAAGGCATTGACGGCAACGGTCAAGGCTCTGAAGGATGCCGGCATGGCACCTGCGCAGATTGCTCTGATTACAGGGCTTGACGTTGGTTACATAGATACAATTTAATTAATTCAAGTTTCCCTCCTTTTGGTGTAGTGGTTATCCAGCCGCCTTCTGTACGGATTTACATAAAGTAAAGTCCCTACAGAAGGCGGCTGGATATTTAACTATATTAAAGGGTGGGAAAGTTCTGTCAATGACATTACCGCTTTGTATATTTCTTGCCTTTTTCTATATATATGCCTTTGCCGTGTGAGCAGGTCTTTACTCCACTGAGGCTGTAGCAAGGCGAATCAGCTGCCTCATCGACTTTGACATTGCCTACGCCTGAGCCGTTGGTCTTCTTGATGCTCAAGTCGCTCAGCATCATGTCGCCATATACGGCCACGTTGGGAATGATGTCGATGATGATTCTTGTGGGTGTGGCGACAGTGAAGGGCAGTACGACATGCGTTGAGCCGCTGAACGAGTTGCTGGCTTTGTTGCCGATGTTGCATGTGGGAATGATGGTTGTCTCGGCAAGAGCCTCGCCTGTTGCGGCATCCACTGCACGGAATGCAATAGGCCCGTCGTTGGACCAGTTGCAGGCCAATGTGCGGAACTCATAGTCGCCCTTGCCGATGACAACGTATGCCGACGAGCCGTCGTCGCCAAAGCGCGACCAGCCGTCGCCTTCCTTTCCTGTCTTGTTGCGGCCGTAGAAGCCCATGTCGAAGTCACGTTGTGCGCCAGTCATCTTGAGCAGTCTCGTTCCCAGATAATAGCCTTCCGACGGGCCGTGGCGCAACTCCTCGCCGTCCCAGCACGACCAGCCTGCCGGCATTGTCCCCTCGGTCTTGAAGTCGTAGTTGAGTCGCAGTTCGTCTGCTACATTCTTAATGTTTACATTCCTTTTCAATGTCTTCTTGTTGCCCTCGGTGTCCTGGGCAACGAGTTCTATGGTGGCGGTGCCGGCCGTGAGGTCGTCGATGGTCCATTCGTATGGAGCAGCGTTCTTCACGCCTACGAGAACATCATTGACATACAGCGTCACGCTCTTCATCTCGCCCTTGTTGGCCGATGCCTTTGCCGTCACGCTTATGCTTGCCGTGGCATCGGCGGCGTTAAACAGTATGGTGCGCTGGTTGGCAGTGGGGGAGGTGAGGTCGAGGTTGGGTGCGCTCATGTCGATGGAGAACCGCTTGCAGAACTTCCATATCTCGTCGGCGGTGAATACTCCTTTGTCGTTGGACACGAAATGGTCCTTGCCCTCGAGCTTCATCAGCACCACTTCCACGCCGTCGTCGCCCGGGCCGTATTCATATCTCGTGATATGGTCGGCACCACGGTATTTCTCAGTCACCTTTGGTGTAGTAGGGCAGTTGTTGCGCTTCACCCAACCGTCGATGAAGCTCTGCGCACGGTCGAAGGGCACAACACTGTCTATCGTGCCGTGAGTATGGATTATGGGTATAGGCCGCGAACTCGTAAACTGCATTCCTCCCATGGGATAACCGCTGATGGGAGCGAATGCAGCTATCTTGTCGGCAATCTTTGTCATGGCGTGATAGGTGAGCATGCCGCCCATGGAGAACCCTGAGAGATACACCCTTCCACGGTCAATCTTGTATTCCTCGTGCATCTTGTCGATGAGTGCGAGTATGAAGTCGATGTCGCTGTTGCCCGTGATGTCCCACTGCAGGTTCTTGCCCTTTGGAAACACTGTTATGAAGCGGGCGGTGTCGCACACGTTCTCAATCTTCATGTAGTTGGCCTGGAAGTCAGGCCCTTGCCCCGAGCCGTGGCAGGAGATGAGCAGCGGCTTCCCTTCCTCAATGCCTTGCGGCACATACTGTAGATACTCTCGCGTTGAGCCGTTCACCGTGATGGTCTTCGACTCCAGTGCACTTGCGGCCGTTGCTATCAAGGCTGCAATAAACAATAGAAATGTTCTCATTTTTTTCTGTAGTAATTTGGTGTTATTGTTTATGGCGGCAAAATTATACATATTATTTCAATTGGCTATGGAATATTGTATCGAATACCTTAGATTTTGTATCTAATCTGTTTTTGTTATGTTCCCGCCGCCGCAAACAATTGACTTTAGCAATGGATAAATGTGAAGTTCATTTCGCAGATGTTCACCATATTGTCCGCACGGTCAATAATCATGTGAAAAAAAACTTATAATCCCTCAAAACTGACACAAAAGTTGCTGTTTGGGGGAATTATAAGGCTTTAAGTCCCCAAAACATCAAGATAATTCTCGGGCGTGACTACATTAATGTTGCCTACATTATAGTTGTTTGTGAATGATGGCGGCAGGGATGTGTTGCCGCGCTTAGGATTCCATTTCATCTCAAAGGCATTAAATATGCCGTCTTCCTCCTCTATGAAGTCTATCTCCTGTTGTGATGTGGTTCGCCAAAAGTAATATTTTGGATAACGGCCTTCATAATGGTTCTTCTTTATTCGCTCTGAAATGACGAAGTTCTCCCACAACGCACCCATATCGTTTCGCAATGACAATGGGGCGAAGTTCTGCAATACGGCATTTCGTATGCCATTGTCGAAGAAGAACATCTTGCGGCTCTTCTTCAATTCCGTACGCATATTACGGCTTAGAGCCGGCAAGCGAAAGACAATAAAGCATTTCTCCAAAAGGTCGATGTATTTCTCCACCGTCTTGGAGTCAGAACCAATTGTCTGTCCAATCTCATTATACGACACTTCGCTCCCTACCTGCAAGGCAAGTGCCACAAGCAGTTTCTCAAGCAATGCCGGTTTACGGATGCCCTCCATCGACAGAATGTCCTTATACAGGTAACTGCCCGCAATACCCATCAGCAATTCCTTTGCCTCTTCTGGATTACTCACTATTTCGGGATATGAACCATATACAAGACGTTGCTCAAGTGTCTGCCTGACCATAAGCAAACCTCCTGTCCTGAGTAATTCTCCAGTGGAAACAGGATAAAGATGATATTCGTATTTTCGTCCTGTAAGCGTCTCATCCAATCTGTTGTTAAGTTCAAAAGACGAAGAACCTGTTACAAGCAATTGAACATCCTTGAAATTATCGGTAATGATTTTCATCGTCAAACCAATACCAGGCACACGTTGAGCCTCGTCAACTATCACCGTCTTGTTATTCCCAATCAGAAGTCTTATCTCCGAAAGATTGGCATTGGCAAGTAAAGCCCTGGTCTCGGGGTCATCGCAGTTGAGCGACAATACACCACCCTCTATTCCCTTACTTATCTCAGAGAATAGGGTGCTCTTGCCCACTTGTCTTGCTCCAATGAGGATAATAGCCTTACCATTGTGACATCTGTCCTCTATTACTTTCTGCAGGTCTCTTATTATCATATTTGCCTTATTATTATAATAGGTATTACTACTGCTGCAAAGTTACGAAAATCCATATAAACAACCAAGAGTTTTTCCAAAAAAATATGCCTAATCCAAAATATCGCCTTATTTTTTGGAATATAATCCAAAATATTGGCTTGTTTTTTGGATTAGGCAATCGTTATCCCTCTGTCATTAAGTCCCCAAAAGAGATGTCATCACCGCCTTATCCTTGCCCTCTGTAAGTTTCCATTTCACGTCGCCCTGCCTTTTGTCGGGCAGACAAACAATCGTGCCATTGTCCATGAGTTGTCCTTCGGGCACATACATAGGGGCGGACCCATGTGTCCGCCCCTATCGGCGGTTTGACGGTTTAAGGCAATTTGCCGAATTCACATTAAATTAATGGAAAATTATTATCAAGCTGTACGGTAGGGAATGCGGGCTGAAAGTCCAGCAAGAGCATAGCCCAGGGCAGAGCGAAGCGGCATCCTGGGTGATGTGTTGGTGCCATCTATCGCCCCGCATGGGCAAAAGACTTAATTGACGGGATGATGTGATAGATTGACACCAAAATATAAAATCTTTTGCTCCTTCAGAGCGGAATATGCGTCTGAATACAACCCCAGGGTGTTGCCCCGGGCTATGGTCTTGTTGGGCTTACAGCCCGCCTTTCCAGCAAACGGCGATTTGATGGTTTAAAACAATTCGTCGAACTCACGTTATATTAAAACCTTCGACATGGTGAATTGTCAATCCAGTTATGAAGGGTCAGCGCAACCCTTCATATAGTCAACTCGTCGATACATTGATGCTTAAATCCAAAATATGAATGGTGAAGGGTTTTCGACGATATTCTTTCAGGCTAACAATCTTTTATTATTCTCTTACTGCCGACACAAATCTTCGTCAGAAGCTTTCTGACGTACATCAGAAGCCTTCGGACGTACATCAGAAGCTTTCTGACGTACATAAGAAGCTTTCTGACGCAAACTTCCAACCATGTATGAGCTACACTGCTCCTGCACTACACTTGCCTTTCCTTACCACAAAACTTATCGACCTATACCTTTGTGAAACGCTTCCGCGATGCCGTAGCCCGCTGTAGAAATCAACAACACGCCATCGGGGCATTCGAAAAGTGAGGTGACGCGCGGCTGTATGCCGTCAGGGAACCTTAATCTGATGAAATGGTCTTTGCTGTAGTCGTACTTCATCAAGCCCTTGCTGCTGCCGATGTAAAGCTCGCCTCTTGTTGTCGAGGCTATGCTGGTGACGTTGTTGTCGAGTATCGACATCGTGTCGATACTGCTGTGATAGTAGTTTGTGAAGTGGTAGCAGATTTTGTGTCATTCAGGGCAGGGAGGAGGTGAAATGTTACAAAAAGAGGTGTTTTTCGGCGATGAAATGCTGTAATGATACATTTTTACTTGTATATGATACATATTAACCTACCGAAAAGATTATTAATGATTATCTTTGCAACCAATATCGAAAACCTACATTATAAATTAATGATATGAGAAAACTATTTATTGGAGCATTGGCACTGCTGACTGCGGTGGTGGCAAAGGCTCAAGACGAAAACTTCCACATCTACCTCTGCTTCGGACAGTCGAACATGGAGGGCAACGCCCGATATGAACAGCAGGACATGGTGGGGGTTGATGAGAGATTTGTTTCGATGGCTTCGATGGACGACGAGAAGTTAGGGTGGAAACGCGGACAATGGCACAAGGCCGTGCCGCCATTGTGCCGACCTTACACGGGGCTTACGCCTGCCGACTACTTCGGACGCACCATGTTGACCCGTCTGCCCAACAACGTGAGGGTGGGAGTGATAAACGTGGCCATCGGCGGATGCGGCATCGAGCTGTTTGACAAAGTAAACTATGCAAGCTATTTGGAAAAACAGCCCGACTGGATGAAGAACATGGCCAAGGACTATGACGGCAATCCTTACGCCCGACTTGTGGAGCTGGCCCGAAAGGCACAGAAGGAAGGCGTGATAAAAGGCATACTGATGCTGCAGGGCGAGACCAACACGGGACAGCAGGACTGGCCACTGAAGGTGAAGGCCGTGTATGAAAACCTCTTGGCCGACCTCAACCTCAAAGCCGCCGACGTGCCCTTGGTGGCCGGCGAGGTGGTGGGCGAGGAAGTGGGCGGACACTGCGCCGCGCACAACGCCATCATAAACCGACTGCCAGAGGTGATACCTACGGCTCACGTAGTGAGGTCGAAGGGCTGCCCCTGCGCCAACGACTCGCTGCACTACACGGCTGAGGGCTACCGCATGATGGGCCGACGCTTTGCCGAAAAGATGATGGAGATAAAGGACGGAATGTGCAATCCTATGCTGTGGGCCGACGTGCCTGACCCCGACGTGATTCGCGTGGGCGACGATTACTGGCTCGTTTCGACCACCATGCACCTTATGCCAGGTGCGCCTGTGATGCACTCGAAAGACCTTGTAAACTGGAAAACAGTGAGCTATGTGTTCCCGTCGCTCCACGACACGCCAAAATACGACATGAAGGAGGGCACCGTGTATGGTCGCGGGCAGTGGGCAACGTCGCTGCGCTACTACAACGGCCTTTACTACCTTTACTTCTCGCCCAACGACGAGCCTTTCCGCGGCTACGTTTATACGACAAAGGACCCTCGTGAGGGCTGGACGCTGCACTCGCGCATACCTCACTTCCACGACGCATCGCTCTTTTTCGACGACGACGGGCGAGTATATATGTTTTCGGGAACAGGAAGCCTGAAGGAGCTGCTGCCCGACCTCAGCGACGTTAAGCCCGACGGCGTTAGTACTCACGTGTTTAAGCGCGACGATAGCGAGACGGGACTGCTCGAAGGCAGCCGTGTGATAAAGCACAACGGAAAATACTATCTGCTGATGATTTCGTGGCCAAAGGACAAGCCTCGCCGTCAGGTGTGCTATCGTGCCGACAAAATAGAGGGCCCATACGAGAAGAGGGTGATACTGGAGTCGCAGTTCGGCGGATTCCCGTATGCCGGGCAGGGCACCATCGTTGACGATGGAAAGGGCAACTGGTATGGCGTGATATTCCAAGACCGTGGCGGTGTGGGCCGCGTGCTGACGCTGATGCCCTGCACATGGCAGGACGGATGGCCGATGCTTGGCGACGTTGACGGAAAAATACCTGCACGAATGGGCAAGCCGATGGCAGGCTACAGCGGCGGACAGATAGTGTCGAGCGACGAGTTCGACGGCGACAAGATGGGCATCGACTGGCAATGGAACCACAACCCAATAGACGAGGCTTGGTCGCTGACCGAGCGTCCGGGGTGGCTCAGGCTGAAGACGAGCCGTGTGGCCGACAACCTCTACGTGGCTCCTAACTCGCTGACGCAGCGCATGGAAGGACCCAAGTGCAGCGGCGTGGTGAAGATGGACGTGACGAAGATGAAGGATGGCGACGTGGCAGGCTTTTCGGCCTTCAACGGCGATGCCGGTGTGGTTCAGGTGAAGAAGCAGGGCAAGAAGCTGATTCTTACTGCTGAGAGCCAGAGCTGCAAGATGACAAACAAGGAGAAAATCATCACCGACGTGATAATCACGGAGGCTTATCGCCAGGAGCTGGCGAAGGGCACGAAGGAGGTGTATTTCAAGATTGAGGCCGACTTCCGTCCCGGCAAAGACCTTGCCACCTTATATTATAGCCTTGACGGCGAGAGCTGGACGAAGGTGCTGAGCGACTATAAGATGATATTCGACTACATGCGCTTCTTCATGGGCTCGAAGTTCGCCATATTCAACTATGCCACAAAGAAGAAGGGCGGATACGTGGATGTTGACTGGTTTCATTATGAAAAATTAAAGAATTAAAAAATTAAAATATTAAAGTTTGATGAAGAAGCGACTGATTATTGCAGCCTTGTCGATGGTTGCAACTCTGGCCACAGCCCAGAACCCCTATCTCCCTCTTTGGGAGCACTTGCCTGACGGTGAGCCTCGCGTGTTTGAGGATCCCGACAATCCCGGCAAGTTGCGTGCCTATATCATAGGTTCGCATGACGTGAAATATACTGAATATTGCGGCAACGACATACGCATTTGGTCGGCACCTGTGGAAGACCTTACCAACTGGCGCGACGAGGGCCCCGTGTTCAGCTACTATGTCAACGGCAAGTGGGACACGATGTTCGCACCCGACCTCGTGGAAGTGGTTGACAAGACGACGGGCAAGAAAACCTATTGGCTCTATCCGCATTCGCGCGGCTGGCGACGTGTGCCAATGGTGTGCAAGGGCGACCGTCCCGACGGGCCGTTCACGCCAGTCAACCTCAATGCCGAAGGCACGGCCTGTGTCGATGGTTCGCTGATAGACTTCGACCCTTCGGTGTTTGTAGAGAATATCACCGATAAGAAAGATCCCGACTACAAGAGAGGCTTCCGTGCATACGTGTTCTATGGTTTCCGCCACTCCACGGCATACGAACTTGACCAGGACAACATGTATGGCGTGCGTCCAGGTACTGAGATACACGACTATTTCATTCCTGCCAGTGAGCGTTATGGCGTAATCCGCGACCCGGAGGGAACGCAGTATCCCGCCCTCTACAAAGGCCAGAACCCCGGCGACTTCAACTTCTTTGAGGCATCAAGCATACGTAAGGTGGGCAACAAGTATGTGATGGTGTTCTCGGGCTACAGCGGCCCCGACTATGGCCTTGGCTCGACCAACTCCGCCCTGCGCTATGCCTACGGCGACTCGCCGCTTGGCCCATGGCGTTCGGGAGGCGTGCTGGTAGATTCGCGTGGCGTGGTGCCTAACGAGGACGGAACACATCTCGTGGGCATGAACGCAGCACACAACACCCACGGCTCCATTCAGGAAATCAACGGCCAGTGGTATGTGTTCTACCATCGTCCGCCACGCGGCTTCGGCTTCGCCCGTCAGGCCATGGTAGCTCCCATCAAGATTGAGTGGGACAATAAGCCTGTGGCCAAGGGTGGAACGGTGCGCATCGTTGCCTACGACCCTTACGCAAAGAACAACGAATGGACGGCTGAGGCTTCCGACGGCATGAAATATACTGGTGCAGAGGTTACCAGCGAGGGCTTCCACATCTTCGGTCTGCCTCCCTATGCCTACTATTCGGCCGGCTATGCCTGCTACATGAGCGACCAGAAGTGGATGCAGGACAACTTCGACGTGTGGAACAACGGAATGATTCTTGCCGACGTGACCAATGGCGGCATAGTGGGATTCAAGTACTTCGGTTTCGGCGGACTTGCCAACGACACGAAAGGCATCAAGGCCTTCGCCGGCACGCAGAAGGGCGACGACACTCAGCTCCTTGTCGGCATCGCCTCGAAGGGCAAGGGTGCGGTACGCATACGCGTGATGCTTGACGGCCCTTATGCCAACAGCACATGGAATGGCAAGGAGATAGCCGTAATAGAAGTAGCAGCAAATGCGCCGAAGGAGGTGCGCTACTACAATGTGCCCGTGCCCGCTGTGGAAGGACTCACAGGCAAGCACGCCATCTATCTCAAGGTGGAAGGCGAGGGCAAGGAAGGCCTTGTAGATATCCACGGCTTAGGATTCTACAAAAAGAATGAGAGCATATTACCCTCCATCACCCCTATGCCTATACCAGAGGTGAAGATTACGGTGGACGGCAAGGAAGTGGCAATACCGAAGAAACCGATATTCTCAACAAACGAGAACGGACTTATGGACCTCACTCACTATCAGGTGTATGCCCCGCTGAACGAGAAGTCGGTGATAAAGGTGAACGTAAAGGGTCCAGTAAAGTATGAGGTGGGCAAGATTGCCGATGGTCGTGCCACCGTGAAGTGTACTTACAACGGTAAGGAAAAGGTTTTCCTCATCAACTGATATTTCTAAATGCTTTACTCCTTCTAACTCCGCAAGTTGAGCATATGCGAAACTTGAGTGCTTTTAGGACAACGCTAAAAAAGGTATGGCAATAAACGCCATGCCTTTTTTGTTTGCAAAAACATTGAAATATGGAAAAAAAGTAGTAATTTTGCACCCAAATAGCTAAGACGACAAGAAATGAACGACATCACAGTAAAGGAGGCTACGTCGCGTAAGGCAATGAACGACTTTATTGCCCTGCCACGAAAGATTTATGAAGGCAATGACTGTTATGTGCCCGACCTTGACATTGACATTCGAAGCACGTTTGACCCGAAGAAGAATGCCGGGCTTGAACACTCCGACATCGTGCCCTTTGTGGCTTACGATGCCGAGGGTAATGTTGTGGGGCGCATAGCGGGAATTATCAACCACAAGGCAAACGAGAAATGGCGTACTCGTTGCGTGCGCTTCAGTATGATAGAGTTTGTTGATGATGAACAGGTGTCGAAGGCCCTTATCGACGCTGTGGCTGCATGGGGACGCAAGCGTGGAATGACCCACATTCAAGGTCCCATGGGCATTTCCGACTTTGACAAGGAGGGAATGCTGGTGGAGGATTTCGACCTCTGCAGCTCGATGATTACCATCTACAATCCGCCTTATTACCCGCAGCACATGGACCGTATGGGATTCAGGAAGGAGGTTGACTGGGTGCAGATACAGGTGCCTGTGCCTGCCGAGGTGCCGCCATTGTTCAGTCGTGTAGCAACGAGGTCGTTGGATATGCTGGGTTTGAAATTCAGGAAGGTGACGCGCACTGAGCTGACCAATGGCGGGTATGCCCAACGCATCTTTAAGCTGCTTAACAGTGCCTATTCGCCGCTGTTTGGCTTTACCGAACTCAGCGAGCGTCAGGTGAACGACTTTGCCAAGACCTATATTCCGCTTGTCGATCCACGGTTTATTTCAGCCATAGAGGACAGAAATAGTGAACTTGTCGGCGTGGCGATAACCATGGGCAGTCTTTCAAAGGCATTGCAGAAGAGTCGTGGCCGTCTGTTGCCTTTCGGATGGTTTCACCTGTTGCGCTCGTTGAAGTGGAAGCATGAGGACAAGGTGGAACTGATGCTCATTGCCGTCCGCCCCGACCTGCAAGGCAAGGGCGTGAATGCGGCTTTCTTCGTTGACCTCATACCCATCTACAATGCTTGCGGCATGACGTGGGCCGAGACGGGTCCGCAGCTTGAGGACAACGTCCGCGAACTCTCGCAATGGCGGCTTCTGGGGCCAAAGTATGTTAAGCGCCGCCGTTGCTATACCTGTGAGATTAATCATTTGCTCAACCTCTAAGGTAGATTGCCTTTCCGCTGCCTAAAACCAACGGAAAGGCAATATTTCGGAAGAAAAAATATAAAAAATCTTTTTTTATTTTGTTCTTCACTCAACTTGCACTAACTTTATATAAGTTAGGCTGCGTTTCGGAAGAAAAAATATAAAAAATCTTTTTTTATTTTGTTC
>JAQXRI010000024.1 GCA_029218445.1 Prevotellaceae bacterium
ATAGCGGTCGGCCTTCTCTGCGGGATAAGGAATCTCAACACCACTAGTCATCATACTGCAACCATAGAACGACTCGCTTGCGGGATCAGCCACCTTTACTCCATCGACCACGAGGAAATAATAGTGGAATCCTTCCGACTGCGGTTCGGTAGTACATGTCCACACACCATTGGCATCTTTCTTCATGTCATAGAGCTTGCCAAAATCAATCTGCACTTTATGGGCAGTAGGTGCATTAACTCGAAACTCCACCCTACCGTCTTGCAACACTCGGGGATATTCCTGATTGCGGATATTCAGTGCTGAGGGTTGTGGTAGTTTTGTCTCCTTCATACCAGCCTGGCGCTGGAAGAAGTTTACCATCCTCTGGAAGGTCTCATTATTGAAGGTCACAGGACCATGGTTGCCGTTGGGCACGGTGATGAAGTTGTCAAGACGGCCTGCGTCCTTCAGTGCCTTTGAGAAAAACTCGCTCTGGCAATAAGGCACCACTGGGTCGGTGTCGCCATGAATGACGAGGAACATCGGGTCTTTCTTGTCGATATACGACATTGGGTTCATGGCGCGCACCATGTCGGGGTTCTCAGCTGACGGACCGCCGATGATGACAGCCTCTGGCGAGCTTGCGTCCTTATATGTCTCGCAACGCTCCATGCGGCTCATGTCGATAGGTCCAAACCAGTCCACCACGGCATCTACTGCGCTGCTCTCCTTGGTGTATTGTCCGAGCTGTCCCTCGATATCCACCTTCACCTTGCCAAACTTGCGGGTCTTCACGCCATTGGTTGTTCCAGCCAATGATGAGAGATGACCACCTGACGAATATCCTGTGATACCTATAAAAGAGGTGTCGAGACCATACTTCGAGGCGTTGCCGCGCACGTAGCGTATGGCGGCCTTCACGTCCTGTATCTGTGCCGGGAACTTCGCTTCGGTGCTGGCGCGATGGTTGATGCTCACCACGGCAAAGCCTGCGTCGAGCAATTGTTGTCCATAAGATTTAAAGGCATCGCCCTTGGAATTGTTGCTAAACCAAGCACTGCCGTATATGAGCACTACGACCTTGTGAGTCGGCTGACCGTCGTCGGGAGTGTAGATGTCGAGTTTGTGACCTGTCAGTCCGTCGCCTACATAATCGACGTCCTTCCAATTGTTGGCTGTTGCTGTGCCCGCCATAAGCAGTGCCATGGCTGCGGCTGCAAATCTGTGAATACTTTTTTTCATCATTTTTTTGGTTCTTAATTAGTTAATTTTGCAATAGTGCCACAAAAGTACATAAAAAAAGTGAAACTTCAACAACATAGACACATTTTTTAATAATTAATATTGGATAAAAGTATGTGATGTAACAAATCAAAAAGAATTTGTTATAAATCTATATGTTTATTACAAGATTTATTATTACCTTTGCACACCAAAATACGACAATAACAAACAATAACGCATGAAGAAGAATATCTATTTACTACTGCTTACGGCAGGAATGTGTGTCCCGACGATGGCACAGAAACCATTCGAGTTGGGCAAACCCAACGACGACAACTACCGATACCTCGATGGCTATAAGGCCCTCAAGGAATATATCGACTACACGAAGTATCCCAATTTCAAGCTCGGTGCCGGCACCACCGTTAACACGTATCTCAGCAACAGCACATACAAGAGCATGATCAACAACAACTTCACCGAGACCGTGGCTGGCAATGCCATGAAGATGGCAAGTTGTGTGGACGGCAACGGCAACATGAATTTCACAAATGTGAAGAAATACGTCAATGCCGCGGACAAAAGCGGAATCAACGTCTATGGTCACACCCTCGCTTGGCACTCGCAACAGCCTAAGGCATGGCTGCTGAAGCTGCTCGCCGACAAGAAGGTCGATGGCGGAGAGGAAGTGTGGAAGACAGCTGCTAACAAGGATTTCCGTAGCGACAAAACAATAGGCTGGAAGGCCACGGAATCTGAATGGGGTTATTCCATCAACTTTAGCTCTACCGACGGCCTCAAGGTGACCACCACCAAGTCCTATCCATGGCAGGTGCAGTTTGTGCCAATGTCTGACATCGCCCTCACCTCGGGCAAGACTTACACCATGACCATGACTGTCAAGGGTACTGGCTCAGGCAAGCTCGACGGCCGCGTGGGCGACTGGAGTGGCGGTGCAAACTTCAGCGTAAACTTCAACACCGAATGGAACGATGTGAAAGTGGAAGTGAAACCCACCTTGGCCAACAACTTCATCCTTCTCCACGTTGTCAACTATGTGGGCGACGTGTATATTAAGAACATCAAGTTTGAAGGCTACGAAGGCCAGACACGCCCTCTCACACAAGAGGAACGCCACGACACGCTCGTATGGGCCATGGACAAGTGGATAAAGGGAATGATGGAAGCCTGCGACGGCAAGGTGAAGGCATGGGACCTCGTGAACGAAGCCGTAGCTGGCGCCGACAACGACCGCGACGGCTACTACGACCTGCAGCACTCTGAGGGCTACGCCCAAGGCACATGGGATGTAGGCGGCGACGCGTTCTACTGGCAAGACCACATGGGCGACCTTGAATATATCCGTCAGGCATGTCGTCTGGCACGCAAATATGGTCCAGAGGATATCGTCCTCTTCATCAACGACTATAACTTAGAGTCTGACTGGGATAACAACAAGAAACTGAAGTCGCTCATCAACTGGATAGAGAAGTGGGAGGCCGACCGAGTGACTAAGATTGACGGTATAGGCACGCAGATGCACATCAGTTGCTTTGAGAACAACACTCACCAGAATAACATCAAGAAACACATCACTCAGATGTTCCAGCTCATGGCAAACTCAGGTAAGCTTGTACGCGTAAGTGAACTGGATATGGGATACGTGCGCGGTTCCAACCGTTGGGGGGCATCGTCGAAGACGGCTGATCTGACCGAAGCCGAACACAAGAGGATGGCCGACTTCTACGAGTGGATCATCAAGGAGTACTTCAGCATCATACCGCCCGAGCAGCAGTGGGGCATCTGCCAGTGGTGTACCACCGACGCTCCTGCCAACAGCGGATGGCGTGGCGGCGAACCTGTCGGCATCTGGGACATCAACAACTACCGCAAGCACGTCTATGCCGGTTTCGTGCGTGGACTGAACGGCGGCGAACCGAGCGGTATTCGTGGCATTGAGGCCGACGACACCATCGACATCTCCAAGGGTATATACAACATGCAAGGTGTGCGCATGTCAGCCACATCACTCGACCAGCTGCCTTGCGGTATCTACATCGTAGGAGGCAAAAAGGTAGTCGTTAAATAATCAAATATTTAACGCTACATCCATACTTAATTGCAGACTTTCGGTCTAAATCTTACTATTTTGAGATTTATACCGAAAGTCTTTTTTTTTGCGAAATCAATGTATAAACTCACCATTTCCATAGTTGACTTCTCGTGCTGAAGAGATGCAGGTCATAGCCTCGCTTCACCAACTTGTCGCACACAATGTTCTCGTATATTGCCCCTTTGATACAAATAAATCACATAATTCATACATGTTCAACTTTCCACGAATAGCTTCTTTTGAGAAAGTAAGAGAGCAAAGGTGAGAGTCATTTACCATCCCTCTTAGATGACAACTGAATACTCGTGTGTCACGGTCGTACCACAGTTAGTGACACGACCGTACCATAACTATGGAACACTTGTGTCACTAACTGTGGTACAGTCGTGTTACAAGCTATCCATTTCCCTTTTCACACGGCTTGTCAGTTGCC
>JAQXRI010000025.1 GCA_029218445.1 Prevotellaceae bacterium
GATATGGCAAACTATGTGAGATTTGACTGGGCAATGAAGCGTCTGCTTCGCGACAAGGCGAACCACGCCGTGCTGGAGGGACTGATGACCTCCCTGCTGGGCGAGAGGTTCACCATAGTGCGTTTCCTTGAGAGCGAGGGCAACCAGACTGACGAGACTGACAAGTTCAACCGTGTCGATATGCTTGTCGAGAACGAGCGAGGCGAGCTTGTCATTATCGAGATACAGAACAGCCGTGAGCTGACCTACTTCCACCGTATGCTCTACGGCGTGTCGAAGGTGATAACCGACTACATAAAGATAGGCAACGACTATGGCAAGGTGAAAAAGGTATATTCTGTGAACATCGTGTATTTCTCAATAGGTCAAGGCACGGACTACGTGTATCATGGCAAGACGGTGTTCCGCGGCCTGCACGACAGCAACGACGTGCTGAGGCTGTCGAGGCGTCAGCAGGAGGTGTTCTTCGGTCATGTCGCCGACGATGCCAATGTTAGGAAGGAGGCTGGCGACCTGTTTCCGGAGTATTATCTGCTGAAGGTGAACAACTTCGACAGTGTTGCCAAGACCCCATTGGACGAATGGATAAGGTTTCTCAAGACTGGCGAGATTGCCTCAGACACCACCGCTCCCGGCTTGGTCGAGGCGCTCGAATGCCTGAACATCGACAAGATGTCAGAGTGCGACCGCCATGCCTACATGCGCCACATGGACAACATTTGGTATCAGAAGAATGCTCTAACCACCAGTTTCGACGATGGAATGCAGAAAGGACTGGAGAAAGGCGAAGCTATAGGACTGGAGAAAGGCGAAGCTATAGGACTGGAGAAAGGCAAGAAACTTGAGAAGATTGAGACAGCAAGAAACCTCAAGAGTCTCAGTGTCCCCATAGAAACAATAGCAAAGGCAACAGGCCTGACAATAGAGGAAATACTTTCCATGTAACCTTTACGGAAGTAGGAAGTTAAAGAAGGTAAGGAAGGTAAGGAAGATAAAGAAGGTAAGGAACAAAGGTACGTCAGAACATATATAACTAAGAGGGTGCGTCAAAAGTAACTGACACACCCTCTTTTTGATGGTTATGACGACATTCAGATGTTCCCTGCCTGTGGTGTCAGATTTCCTGCAACATCTCATTGAGTGTAGGATGGATGTGGACCATCTCGTGCAACTGCTGCAATGTGGTTTGACGGCAGATGAGGGCACTCACTTCCTGAACAATGTCGGCGCTGTGGGCACCATAGGCATGGCAGCTGAGAAGTTCGCCGCTGTTGGCGTCAACCACAAGCTTCAACATTCCTTCGGCCTCGGCCATGGCAAGGGCTCGGCCATTGGTGCGGTAG
Organism: Prevotellaceae bacterium; assembly: GCA_029218445.1. Classification (GTDB taxonomy): domain Bacteria; phylum Bacteroidota; class Bacteroidia; order Bacteroidales; family Bacteroidaceae; genus Prevotella. Next base: position 1,344 of record JAQXRI010000025.1, read on the forward strand.
TTCTTCTTGTGTACCTCAATGTCGTAGCCAAGGTCCTTCAGCTGGTCTTCGGTCTTGCCTACACAGGCAGCCTCGGGATTGGTGAAGATGGCGGCGGGCATCACGTCGAGACGTATGTCGTCGGTCTCGCCCAAAATGTGGTTGACCACACGCAAGCCTTGCATGGTGGCGGCGTGGGCAAGCATCATGACGGCGTTGACATCGCCAATGGCATATACTCCAGGCACGTTGGTCTCCATGTTGTCGCCCACGGCAATGCCGCACGCATCGTACTGTATCGAGGTGTTTTCAAGGCCGAAGCCTTCTACGTTGGGCTTGCGGCCTACGGCCATAAGCACCTTGTCGGCCTCAACGCTCTGCTCCTTGCCCTTGCGGTCGAAGGTGACACAGCCATCGGCAATCTTCTTTACGGCCGACTGCATGTAGAACTCTACGCCCTGCTTTTCAAGCACCTTGCGCAGACGCTTTGCTATGTCGGCGTCGAGGGCAGGTATGCACTCCTTGAGGAACTCAACGACAGTGACCTCGGCTCCAAGCTGGCGGAAGATGCTGGCAAACTCCATGCCAATGACTCCAGCACCCACGATGACAAGGCGACGCGGGAAGTCGGTAAGGCTGAGAAGGGTGTCGGACGTGAGCAGCATCGACTCGTCGAGAGCCTCAAGACGCAACGACTTGTGGGTTGAGCCGGTGGCAATGATGATATTGTCGGCAGTGTAGCTCTCGCCATTGCATTCTACGGTGTGGTCGTCGATGAACGAAGCCTTGCCGTTGACGAGCGTTATGCCAGGAGCTGAAAGCACTCCGGCAATGGCCTGACGAAGCTGTTCGACAATGGCATCCTTGCGGGCCACGATGTCGGCCAGCGAGAACTCTGGCTCTACGGCCTTCAGTCCTAACTGGGCGGCATTGCGCATTTCGCCGGCGGCCTCAGCCGTGCGGGCGAAGGTCTTGGTAGGAATGCAGCCTACATTGAGGCAGGTGCCGCCCAACGGACCCTGCTCGAAAATGGTCACGGTCTTGCCTTTGGAGGCGGCGTAGGCAGCGGTGCGGTAGCCACCGGGTCCGCTGCCTATAACGATAATGTCAGATTTCATGCCTCGATATCCCTAAATTTTACCACTGGATGCTTGGCGGCGAGCACGTCGTCAACACGACTGATAGGAGTGTTGTGAGGAGCACTCTTCACGATGTCGGGATTGGTGCGGGCCTCTTCGGCTATCTTGCGCATTACGGCAATGAAGCCGTCGATGGTGTCCTTGCTCTCGTTTTCGGTAGGCTCAATCATGAGCGACTCGTGGAACAGGAGCGGGAAATAGATGGTAGGAGCATGGTAGCCATAGTCGAGCAAACGCTTGGCCACGTCCATGGTGGTTACGCCAGTCGATTTGTCGCGCAGGCCGTCGAACACGAACTCGTGCTTGCAAAGGCCTTCGATAGGCAGCAGATATTCGTCCTTGAGCGACTCCTTGATGTAGTTGGCGTTGAGCGTTGCCAACGGGCCAACCATCTTCAGGTTCTCGCGGCCAAGGGTGAGAATATAGGTAAGGGCACGCAGCAGCACGCCGAAGTTGCCATGGTAAGGACCTACGGAGATGCGTCCGGCACCGTCGGCGGCAAAGTCGATGGCCTTCACGTCGGCAAGCGAGAGAGCCTCGGATGCGCCCGGCAGGAACTTCTCAAGTCCCTCGCGCACGCCTACAGGACCTGCGCCCGGGCCGCCGCCTCCGTGAGGAGTAGAGAAGGTCTTGTGGAGGTTGATGTGCATCACGTCAAATCCCATGTCGCCCGGACGGCTTGCGCCCAGCATCGGGTTGAGGTTGGCTCCATCGTAGTACATAAGTCCGCCACACTCGTGGACGAGCTTTGCTATTTCGGGTATTTCCTGCTCAAACATGCCAAGAGTGTTGGGGTTGGTCATCATCATGGCGGCAACGGTGTCGTCGAGCAGGGCACGGAGATCGTTGACATCGACATATCCCTGTGCGGTGCTCTTCACCTCTACCACCTCAAGGCCGCAGACGGCAGCCGAGGCTGGATTGGTGCCATGGGCCGAGTCGGGAATGATGACCTTGACGCGCTTTGAGTCGCCACGGCTCTCGTGGTAGGCGCGGATAATCATCAGTCCGGTAAGCTCGCCATGTGCTCCGGCAAACGGGTTGAGAGTGAAGCGGCTCAGGCCAGAGATGGCCGAGAGGTGCTTCTGCAGCTGCTCGTAAACGTCGAGTGCGCCCTGCACCGTAGATGCGGGCTGCATGGGGTGCAGGCCTGCAAACTCTGGCATGTTGGCCACTTCCTCGTTGATTACGGGATTGTATTTCATCGTACAGCTGCCCAATGGATAGAAGCCATTGTTTACGCCGAAGTTGTTTTCGCTGTGGTTGGTGTAGTGGCGCACTACGGTCATCTCGTCGCATTCGGGCAGTGCGGCATCGGCCTTGCGGCAGGCTTCGGCAGGAATGTCATAGTCGCCAAACTGATTCTTTGGAAGTGAATATCCACGACGGCCTTCCTTTGAAAGCTCGAATATCAGATTGCCATATAACTTGTTGTTCATATCTTCACCTCCTTATATTAAACTTACCAATGTGTCAATTTCTTCCTTCGTACGTTTCTCGGTAACGGCAAACATGATGGTGTCGGGAGCGACCTTTACGCCACCGAAGATGCCATTGTCGATAAACTTCTGCTGCAGGGCATCAACGTCGCCATTGTAGCGCACGCAGAACTCGTTGAAGAAAGGCTTGTCGAAGGCCATGCTGAACTTTCCTGTGGCCACAAGGCGCTCGGCCATATAGTGTGCGCCGGCGTAAGAGAGGCGTGCGGCCTCCTTCAGTCCCTCCTTACCCATGAGCGACATGTAGATGGTCACGAAGAGTGCCATGAGGCTCTGGTTGGAGCAAATGTTGGACGTGGCTTTCTGACGACGGATGTGCTGCTCGCGTGCCTGCAGTGTGAGCACGAAGGCGCGCTGTCCGTTGGAGTCGCGCGTCATGCCGACGATGCGTCCGGGCAACTTGCGCAGGAGCTTGTCGGTACAGCACATGTAGCCTACCGACGGGCCGCCGAAGGTCATGGGAATGCCAAGGCTCTGTCCGTCGCCAACGGCGATGTCGGCTCCCCACTCTCGTGGAGTCTTCAGCACGGCAAGGTCGGCCACGATGTTGTTCATCACAAACAAGGCCTTGTTGGCGTGGGCAGCGTCGGCAAATCCCTCGTAGTCCTCAACGATGCCGTAGTAGTTGGGCTGCTGCACTATCATGCCTGCCACGCCTCCTTGGGCCATCTTGGCGGCATAGTCGTCGCGGTCGGTAACGCCGTCGGTGGCCTTCACCAGCTCGACGTCAACGCCATGGAAGTGGGCGTAGGTATTGATGACCTCGATGGTTTTTGGATCGACCGTCTCAGACACGAGCACCTTGTTGGCCTTCTTTCCAGCAGCCACACACATCATCATGGCCTCGGCTGTGGCAGTAGTGCCGTCGTACATTGAGGCGTTGGAGATGTCCATGCCAGTGAGTTCAGTCATCATCGACTGATATTCGAATATATAATGCAGTGTGCCCTGTGATATTTCAGCCTGATAAGGAGTGTAGGAAGTGAGGAACTCCGAACGCTCGATGATGCTTGGAATGACAGAAGGTGTATAGTGGTCATATACACCGGCACCGGCAAAGCAGGTGAGCTGCTTGTTGGCCTTTCCGAGTGCGCCGAACAGCTGGCGTATCTCCAGTTCGCTCATTGCCTCAGGCAGGTCGTAGTCACCCTTGAAGCGAATGCTCTCAGGCACTTCCGCATAAAGACCATCCAAAGAAGAGACGCCGGCCTTGGCCAGCATCTCCTTCAGGTCTTCTTCCGTGTGTGGAAAAAACTTGTAGCTCATAACAAACTATTATTCATTAGCACAATGTTCCTCGTAAGCCTTGGCATCCATAAGGTTGTCAAGCTCGGTCTTGTCGGAGAGTTCCACCTTCATAATCCAGTTGGCGAATGCGTCCTTGTTGAGCAGCTCCGGCTCGTCTTCAAGAGCCTCGTTAACCTCGACGATAGTGCCGCTTACAGGAGAGATGAGGTCGCTGGCAGCCTTTACGCTCTCGACAGCTCCAAAATCCTCACCGGCCTCAACCTCGTCGTCAACCTCTGGCATATCAACATATACCACGTTGCCGAGTGCGTGCTGCGCAAAATCGGTGATGCCTACATAGCCGAAGTCGCCTTCAACCTTTACAAACTCGTGTGACTCAGAATAATAGAGTCCTTCAATTACTTTTGCCATAATGATGTATATTTTATTAAAAGATCCTTTAATTCTTCTTATAGTGTTTCTCGTAGAACTTCTTCTTTACTACAACTCCGGGGAAGGTCTTCTTGCGTATCTGCACTTCCAGTGGTGTTCCCAGCTTGTTGTGTGGCACCTTAACGAGAGCCATGCAGACGCTCTTGTCGGAAGAGATGGTGTGGTAGCCGGTGGTCACCTCGCCTATCACCTCGCCGTCCTTCACAACGGCATAGCCATGGCGCGGAATGGCCTTTCCTTCGAGTTCGATGCCAACGAGACGGCGCTCAACGCCGTTCTGCTTCTGGTCAACGAGAGCCTCGCGGCCAATGAATTCGGGCTTGTCGAGCTTGCAGAACATGCTAAGACCGGCCATAACAGGCGAGATTTCGGCTGAAAGCTCGTCGCCATAGAGAGGCAGACCTACCTCGAAGCGCAGTGTGTCGCGGCAACCAAGTCCACAAGGCTTGCAACGTCCGCTGGCCATGAGCTTGTCCCAGCATTCACGAATGTAGTCGTGTGAGCCATATATTTCAAATCCGTCCTCACCCGTGTAGCCTGTGCGGCTGACGATAACGTCGCCGATGGTCTTCACGGTGTAAAACAAGAGTTCGCCGCATTGCAGGCCGAGCACTTCCTCAACCACCTTCTCAGAGTTTGGACCCTGAACGGCCAACTGTCCGTAGAAGTCAGAGCGGTTCTGAATGTCAATGTCGTAGCCTTTGGCATGCTCCTGCATCCAGGCCCAGTCCTTGTCGATGTTGGCTGCATTGATAACGATGAAATAGTCGTTGTCGGCCATTTTATAAACGAGAAGGTCGTCAACAGTGCCTCCATTCTCATAGCACATCATGCCGTAGAGAATCTTGCCATTGTCGAGTCCGCGCACGTCGTTGGTGAAAATGTGGTTGACGTAGGCCTCTGCGTCCTTTCCCTTCACAGTCACTTCACCCATGTGCGACACGTCGAACACGCCACAGTCGGTACGCACCGCCTGATGTTCATCAATGATAGTAGAATACTGAATAGGCATGTCGAAGCCACCGAATGGGCTAATCAAAGCTCCGAGAGCGACATGCTTGTCGTAAAGACAGGTTCTTTTGTTTTCTTCCATTTTTATATTGTTCTTTTAGGTTATTGTTTTCAATTGTCGAGCAGCAGGTCGATAAACTCGTCCTTGCCAAGGTTGAGTATTGTATTGTTGATACGTTCGGGCAGTGCCTTTGACACGGCTTCCCTTGTCATCTCTACTCCCTTCAGGGGCTGTAGGATGCAGGCATCGACATCGCCCACGATAAAATAGTCGCCGAGCATGACGATGCCCTTTATGACGTTGTTTTTCACTTCTATTCTCAGCTCAATGTCGCCCACGTTCTCAATGCGTCGGCGGCGTACGATGGTGTATTTCGGATTGTTGCCATATACGAACTCGTCGGTAAGGTATTCCTTTTCTATCTCCTCTATGCCGCGTATGTCGTCGGCGTTGAGCATTATTTCGCCATCGCATAGATTGTTGCGCACAAAAGCCTTAAACTGCTCGATGTCGAGGCTTATGAAGTCTTTCAAGAGGGCTATGCGCTGGCGCACGCTTGCCACGCCCTTGCTCAGGAGTTTCTCGTCGGTGGGGGTTATCGAGCCCACCATGTTCACCATGTCGGTGTCGTAGAGCATTGTCCCGTGGACGATGCTTCGCCCCGGAATGTGGTAGAAGGCGTTGCCTGACACCTTGCGGTCGCCTATCATCACGTCGTTGCGTCCGCTGGCCTTGGCATCGACTCCCAGTTTCTGCAGCACGAGCACCACCATGTTGATGTATCGGTTGAAGGTGAAGCCCACCGCCTCGTCCTTGGTAATATAGGAGAACATGATGTTGTTCATGTCGGCATACACACAGCCTCCTCCACTCTTTCTGCGATAGGTCTTTATTCCATGTTCACGACAGAATTCGAGGTTCACCTCGTTCTCTATCAGTTGGTTTCTGCCGAATATCACGCTTGGTTCGACTTGCCAATAGAAGAAGAGGTCGTACTCGTCGATATTGCGTGCAACATACTCTTCCATGGCAAGATAGAACGACAAGCGGCGTACTTTGTCGTCTGGCAATGCTACGTATTTCATATATATTTTGCGTTAGTTGTATTGTTCCCGTATATTTTTTTTGCAAAAATATGAAGAAAATATGTATTCGCAAAACATTCGGTGGAAAAAGATGTTAAAACATTGCCTATTTCTCAGTTGTCTTTCCAAAAAGTGGGGGTAAAGATTACCAATACCGTCATTATCTCCAGTCGTCCCATGAGCATTAGCAGCGAACACATCCACTTGACCGATTCGGGCAGCGACGACCACGACATGACCGGACCTATGTCGGTGCCAAGCGTTGGGCCAACGTTGCTCACGCAACTGAGCGAGATGGTGATGGCATTGACATGGTCGATGCCTATGGCTATCATCATCGTGGCAACGATGAAACACATCATGACGAAGACGGCCAGATAGGACATGAGCGACAGTATCTTTGCCTGCGGCACATGCTGGCCGTTGACCTTTATTGGCAGCACGGCGTTGGGATGGAGAATGTGCTTGAACTCGTTGCGCATGACCTTCAGCACCATCACTCCGCGTATGCACTTGAAGCCGCCGCTGGTGCTGCCTGCACACGAGCCTACAAACATGCAGACGCCGAGAATGACCCAAGTGAGATGGGGCCATTGGCCGGCATCGTCGTTAAACAGGCCTGTGGTGGTGATGAACGAGACCACCTGGAACAGGGCGCAACGGAAGGCGCGCTCAATCATATAGCCGTTTTCGACAATAAGCATGTACATAATCCATACCGTAGATGCCACCACAATGAAAATAAACAGGCGGAACTCGGAGTTGGACAAAAGATGCTTGACCCTGCCCTTGAACAGGGCCGTATAAAGAAGCACGAAATTGATGCCCGAAAGGAACTGGAACAAGATGCCGATGTATTCAATCAAAGGCGAATGGAAGTGGAGCAACGAGTCGTTGTGGGGAGCAAAGCCTCCCGTGGCCGTCGTGGTCATGGCATAGTTGACGCTGTCGTACCATCCCATTCCAGCCAGCGCAAACGACCCAATGCACATGAGTGTGAGAACGGTGTAGATGCTCCATATCCACTTGGCGCTGGTGCTCAGGCGCGGATGCAGCTTCGACTTGATGGGTCCGGTGGCCTCGGCGGCAAACACCTTCATGCTGCCACCAACGATGGAGGGCAGGATGGCTATGGTGAAGAATACTATTCCCAAACCGCCTATCCACTGCGTCATGGTGCGCCAGAAGAGAATGCCGTGGGGCAGATGCTCAACGTCGTCGAGAATGGAGGCACCGGTGGTGGTGAAGCCCGACATGGTCTCGAAATAGGCATCGGCCACACGCGGGATGTAGCCGCCGATGAGATAGGGCAACATGCCGAAGAAGCTGAATATCACCCATGTAGCCGTGACCACAAGGTAGGCGTCACGACGCGACAGGCGGTTGTCGGAACTTAGTCCGTAGTATCTGAACATCAGTCCGCCCACCATCGTTATCAACATTGATATGAGAAACGACAGCACGTCGTCTTCGCCATAGAAGAATGCCGTGCCGAGGCAGACAAGCATCATGAAGGCTTCGATAAACAGTAGCTGACCAATGATTTTTGAGATGATGCCGTAGTTTACCATAGTGTCTTTGGCTTGAAGTACTTTTCCACTTTCTTCAGGTTATGCTCGTGGCAGAACACCATTACCGAGTCGCCCGCCTCAATCTGCGAATTACCATTGACCAGCATTCCCACGTTGTGGCGCACCAGTCCGCCTATGGTGACTCCGGTAGGCAGTCCAAGCTCCTTGACAGGCTTGCGCGTCACGGGCGAGCCTTGGGCGGCTGTAAACTCGGCCACATCCGAGTCGGCCACCATCAGCGAGCGCATGTTGCTCACGTCGGCATCAAGCATAAGCTGGAAGATGTGGCTTGCGGCAATGGTCTTCTTGTTGATTATAGTGCCAATGTCGAGTCCCTCGGCCATATCTACATAGTCGAGGTTTTCCACCATTGCCACCGTCTTTCTCACTCCCAAGCGCTTTGCCGTAAGGCAGGCCAGGATGTTGGTCTCGGCGTTTTCGGTAAGCGCCACGAAGGCCTGCGTGTTGCGTATGCCTTCCTCCATGAGCATGCCAATGTCGCGTCCGTCGCCGTGGATTACCAGGGTGTCGGTGTCGCTGAGCAGTTCGTTTAGCCGGTCGCAGCGTTTCTCGTCGCGTTCGATAATCTTCACGTTCATATAGTCGGGCACGGTAAGGGCCGTCCTCACCGTGGTCTTGCTGCCTCCCATGATTATCACGTTCTTCACGTCGGCATAGTGTTCCTTGCCCGACACCTTTCTTATATAAGGTATATATTCGCGTGTGGTCATGAAGTAGGCAAAGTCGAGATTTCTCAGTTCGTCGTTACCTCCGGGTATGATGGTGTCGCCGCCGCGCTTTATGGCCACGATGTGATAAGGGTCGTCGGGTCCGCAGAGTTCCTTCAGCGGCTGGTTGAGTATTTCGCACGTCTCGCGCAGCTTTACTCCCAGCAGCACGAGTGCTCCTCCATGCACATCCCAGCGTTGGCGCACCCAGCTCATCTTCAGTCCGTTGATGATGTCCTGTGCGGCAAGCACCTCGGGATAGATGAGCGAGTCGATGCCAAGCTTTCTGAAAAAAGGCTTCAGCTGCGTGCCAAGGTATTCGTAGTTGTCAATGCGTGCCACAGTCTTTTTTGCGCCTATGGCATGTGCAAGGATGCAGGCGTTCATGTTGCGGCTCTCGTCGGGCGTAACGGCCACAAACAGGTCGGCATTGGCCGTGCCCGCCTCTTCAAGGGCCTTTATGCTCGTTGGCGACCCCATCATGGTCATTATGTCATAGTCGCTGTCGAGGCCTTCCAGTCGGCTCGGCTCGGGGTCCATCAGCGTACATTCCTGATGTTCCCTCGACAACAGCTTTGCCAGGTGTGTACCCACGGCGCCTGCTCCGGCAATTATTATTTTCATTTCAAGCTCTTTTTTATTCCTTCTTTGTCTATGCCCACAATGTGCTGCAGCTCGCTCACCTTGCCGTGCTCGACGAAACGGTCGGGCAATCCAAGTCGTGTGACTGTAGTGGCATAGCCATGCTCGCTCAGCCATTCGAGCACCGCCGAGCCAAAGCCTCCATTGCGCACTCCGTCCTCGACGGTGACGATGCGTTTGAAGCGTTGGCCGATTTCATCGAGCAGGTTGCCGTCGAGCGGCTTTACAAACCGCATGTCGTAGTGTGCAATGCTTCGTCCCTGACATTCCTTCTCAACCTCGTCGATGGCCTCGGCAGCCAAATGTCCTATTGGGCCCAAGGTAAGCACCGCCATGTCGTTGCCGTCCTTCAGCCTGCGGCCTGTGCCCACCTCAATCTCCTGCAGCGGGCAATGCCAGTCGGCAATGTAGCCGTTGCCGCGCGGATAGCGTATCACGAACGGGCCTTTGCCTTCGGTTTGAGCCGTAAACATCATGCGGCGCAGCTCGTGCTCGTCGTACGGCGAGCAGATGGTCATGTTGGGCACCGCCCTCAGCGATGCTATGTCGAAGGCTCCATGGTGGGTAGGGCCGTCTTCGCCCACAAGGCCTGCACGGTCGAGGCAGATTACCACCGGAAGGTTGAGTATGGCCACGTCGTGTATGATGTTGTCGTAAGAGCGTTGTGCAAAGGCGCTGTAGATGTTGCAGAACGGCAACAGGCCTTCCTTGGCCATTCCGCCGGAGAAAGTCACGGCATGGCCTTCGGCAATGCCAACGTCGAAAGTCCTGTCGGGCAGCTCTTCCATCATGATGTTCATCGAGCAGCCTGTAGGCATGGCCGGTGTAACACCCACAATACGCGGGTTCCGCCTTGCCAGTTCCAGCAGCGTCTCGCCAAAGACGTCCTGGAACTTCGGTGGCTGTCCGGTGGTGTCGTTCACTATGCGCTGGCCGGTATCGACGTCAAACTTTCCCGGGGCGTGCCATATCGTGGCCGACTTTTCGGCCGGCTCGTACCCCTTGCCCTTCACGGTGTGCAGGTGGAGCAGCTTGGGGCCTTTCATCCCGCGCAGCTGCTTCAGGATTCTTACGAGTTCCTTCACATTGTGTCCGTCGAAGGGTCCGAAATATCTTATGTTGAGTCCCTCGAAGATGTTCTGCTGATGGCTGATGGCCGACTTCACGGCATTGCTCAGCCTAATGAGGCCCTTGCGCCTGTCTTCTTCGAGATAGCCTTTAGAGTGCATCCACTTCGACACCTTAAACCTCATGGCGTTGTAGGTCTTGTTGGTGTTGAGCCCCAGCAGATACTGCTTCATTCCTCCCACGCTGCGGTCGATCGACATGTTGTTGTCGTTGAGTATTATGAGCATGTCGTTGGGATATTGCGAGGCGTTGTTAAGTCCCTCGAAAGCCAGTCCGCCGCTCATGGCCCCGTCGCCTATCACCGCCACCACATGGCGGCTCTCGCCCTTCGACTTGGCGGCCACGGCCATGCCCAACGCCGCCGAAATGGAGTTGCTGGCATGTCCACACACGAAGGTGTCGTAGTCGCTCTCCTTAGGCGAGGGGAACGGCATTATGCCATGCAGTTTGCGGTTGGTGTAAAAAGTCTCGCGGCGTCCGGTCAGTATCTTATGCCCATAGGCCTGGTGCCCCACGTCCCAAACGATGCGGTCGTGTGGCGTGTCATAGACATAATGCAACGCCACCGTCAGTTCAACCACGCCAAGGCTCGACGCCAAATGGCCTGGATTGACCGACAGTTCATCGACGATGTCGCGTCGCAGCTCGTCGCAGACCTCCGGCAACTGTCCCTCGTCCAACCTGCGCAAGTCGGCCGGAAATTTTATCTTGCCCAAAAGGGGCATGTCTTTCTTTTCCAAAACGGTTATCAATTAGTCGCGACGGAAAATGTCACGTGTATATACTTTTGCCTCTACGTCATCGAGACAAGCGTCGTAGCGATTGGCTATGATGGCCTGGCTCTTCTGCTTGAAGGCCTCAAGGTCGTTCACCACGCGGCTGCCAAAGAATGTGCTGCCGTCTTCGAGTGTAGGCTCGTAGATTATTATCTCGGCGCCCTTTGCCTTGATGCGCTTCATGATGCCCTGGATGGCACTCTGACGGAAGTTGTCGGAGTTGGACTTCATGGTCAGTCGGTAAACGCCGATGACGCACGAGCCTTCCTTCTCGCTTATGGGCGAATGGCCATACTGGTTGTTCTGAGAGTAGTCGTACCATCCGGCTTTATGCAGTACGGCATCGGCAATGTAGTCCTTTCGGGTGCGGTTTGACTCGACGATGGCCGACATCATGTTCTGCGGAACGTCGGCATAGTTGGCCAGCAGCTGCTTGGTGTCCTTTGGCAGGCAGTAGCCGCCATAGCCGAAGCTGGGATTGTTGTAGTGGGTGCCGATGCGCGGGTCGAGCCCAACGCCGTTGATGATGCTTTGCGTGTCGAGTCCCTTTATTTCGGCATACGTGTCAAGTTCGTTGAAATAGCTGACGCGAAGGGCGAGGTAGGTGTTGGCGAAGAGCTTCACGGCCTCGGCCTCCTTCATGCCCATAAACAGGGTGTCGATGTCTTCTTTTATTGCGCCTTCCTGCAGCAGCCTTGCAAATGTCTTTGCATACTGCTCGGCGGCAGGGTTGCCAATGGCTTCGATGGCGGCATTCTCCTCGTCAAACTCCTTGCCCGCAATCAGCTTTGGATAGCCCACGATGATGCGGCTTGGATAGAGGTTGTCGTACAGGGCCTTGCTCTCGCGCAGGAACTCGGGCGAGAAGAGCAGGTTGAAATGGTGGCCTTTCAGCTCAGGTTTGAGAAGGAACTGAAGGGCATATTTCTTGTACAACGAGCGTGTGTAGCCCACCGGAATGGTGCTCTTGATAACCATCACGGCGTCGGGATTGACCTCCAACACCAGGTCGATTACGTCTTCAATATGGTGTGTATCGAAGAAGTTCTTCACAGGGTCGTAGTTGGTAGGCGCCGCAATGATTACGTAGTCGGCATCCTTGTATGCAGCCTTGCCATCGAGTGTTGCGGTAAGCCGCAGCTCCTTTTCGGCAAAGTATTTCTCGATATACTCATCCTGTATCGGCGATACACGATTGTTTATCTTCTCCACCTTTTCAGGTATCACATCGACAGCCACCACGTCGTGGTTCTGCGACAGCAATGTTGCCATGCTGAGACCTACATAACCGGTTCCGGCCACTGCTATTTTCAAATCATTATATTCACGCATATTATGTTGCTTTTTTTATTCTCGTATTTCTTTGGTAATCATATTTACCATAAATATTGTCAGGACAAATTGTATTCAGGGGCAAAATTACGAATTTTCTGCCATTAATGCAAGAAAATACAGAAAAAGTTGCAGATTACGCTACTTTTTCATGTCATCAAAGCGCTTTTCAGAAAGAAAGAGAAGTGTCGTGTTTCAGTTTTTTCCCCTACTCCAACCTTAGCCAAGGCAATGGCATTGCACCCCAATGAATGCCTTGGCGTAAAGGTTTACGGGCTTTTTTCGTTAATATGTGTTTATGGAAATGCACACTTTGACGAAAAATGTGTAATTTTGCAGCCGTTATTTCATTAATAGTATTATGACACATAACTTATTAGCAGGAAAACGCGGTATCATCTTCGGCGCATTGAACGAAGATTCTATCGCATGGAAAGTGGCCGTGAAGGCCGTTGAAGAAGGTGCAAGAATCACATTGAGCAACACGCCCATGGCATTGCGCATGGGACAGCTTGACGAACTGAGCAAGCAGCTCGACGCACCCGTAATACCAGCCGACGCTACAAGCGTTGAGGATTTAGAGAAAGTATTCAGTGAATCAGTAGAGAAGCTCGGCGGACCAGTTGACTTCGTACTCCACTCTATCGGCATGAGTCCTAACGTGCGCAAACACCGCACTTACGACGACCTCGACTACAACTATCTCCAGAAGACTCTCGACATCTCGGCCATCTCGTTCCACAAGATGCTGCAGGTGGCAAAGAAAATGGACGCCATCGCCGAATACGGCTCGGTGGTGGCCCTGACATACGTGGCTTCACAGCGCACTTTCTTCGGCTACAACGACATGGCCGACGCAAAGAGCATGCTCGAAAGCATAGCACGCAGCTTCGGCTACATCTACGGACGCGAGAAGAACGTGCGCATCAACACCATATCGCAGTCGCCTACGCCAACAACGGCAGGTAAGGGCATCAAGGACATGGAAAACCTGATGGACTTCTCAAACAAGATGTCGCCACTGGGCAACGCCAGTGCCGAAGACTGCGCCAACTACTGCGTGATGATGTTCTCCGACTTCACCCGCAAGGTGACGATGCAGAACCTCTTCCACGACGGCGGCTTCTCGTCGATGGGCATGAGCCTACGCGCCATGAACCAATACTCTAAGGACCTCACTCCATACGAGGACGAGAACGGAAAGATTATCTACGGATAAAACAATAGTGGGGTGAGTGGAGACAACTCACCCCATAATTTCTTAATACTATAAACATACGACTATGAAACAACTAATACTTACTGCATTAACAATCGTGTCCATACTCTCAGCCAAGGCTGAGGACTACTCAAAACATTATCAGAATCTTCCAGTGGAACTGAAACAAGTCGTTTCG
>JAQXRI010000026.1 GCA_029218445.1 Prevotellaceae bacterium
GTTGAGTCCACGGATGGTGACACCGCCAGGTGTCGTCACCTTGTCTATCTCCGCCTCTGGATGGTTGCCTGTAGCCTGGAGAAGTTCCACTGCGCCCTTCACGGTCTGCAGCACGATGTTCTTTGCATCGTCGGCCTTGAAGCCAATCTCCACGCCTCCTTCCGACGCGGCACGCACATAGCGCATGGCATAGGCTATGCCACAAGAGGCAAGTGTGGTTCCTGCCGCAAGATGCTTCTCATCGACGATGAGCACCTCGCCCATGCTGCCATACATCTCGCTGATGAGTTTGGTGTTCTCGCGCGAGGCATTGGCAGGCACAATGAATGTCATTGAACTGAGCAGTGCAATGGCAATGTTAGGAATGACGAGGAAGAATGGTATCATGTCCTCGCCGTCCTTGTGCAGCCACTCCTTAATTTGCTCTGACGAGACGCCTGCAGCAACAACAACGAGAATCTGCTTCCTGTAGTTGAGCGACGACTTGATGCCCTTGAGCACAGGCTCGACGAGCCAAGGTTTTACTACTACGTTGACGATGTCTGACGACTCGGCAGCGATATTGTTGTCAGTGGTGATGCTGGCACCTGATTCTGCAAACTGGTCGATAGCCTTCTGCGAAGGGTCGGCAACAGTGATGTCGGAGTTCTTTGCGAAGTCTCCTTTCAGCAGGCCCTGTACAATGGCACCGCCCATTGCGCCTGCTCCGATAACTGAAATTTTCATAATGTGTTGGAGGCCCACCCCCGGTCCCTCCCTGAGGAGGGGTGATGTGAGCGTTAGATTGTTGATAAAATGTGTCTAAGTCTTTCCAAGAATGTATCGGCATCAGCTTTCGAGAAGCAGAGTGGCGGCAGGAGTCGCAGAATGTTTGTCGATGCACAGCCGGTGAAGATGTGGTCATCGAACAGCAGGCGCGAGCGGATTTCCTTGTGTGGGACACCAAGCTCAATGCCAATCATCAGGCCACGGCCACGCACATCCACAATGTGCGGCACTGTCTTCTGCATCTCCTGAAGTTTCTCCAAAAGGTAGTCGCCTACCTCACGGGCATTCTCAACGAGGTTTTCCTGTTCAATAACGTCGAGCACCGCGAGAGCCGCAGTACAAGCCAAGTGGTTGCCACCGAAGGTTGTGCCGAGCTGCCCGTATTCGGGCTTGAAGTCGGGCGAGATGAGCACGGCTCCCATTGGGAAGCCATTGCCAATGCCCTTGGCACAGGTGATTATGTCGGGACGGATGTCAAGCCATTGGTGGGCGAAGAACTTTCCGCTACGGCCATAGCCACACTGAATCTCGTCGCATATCAGCACTGTACCATACTTCTTGCAGAGGGCATGGAGTCCCTGTGCAAACTCGGCGGTGGCAAGCCTTATGCCGCCAACGCCTTGTATGCACTCAATTATGCAGGCACAGACGTCGCCCTTGGCCAGTTCCTTCTCCCATGCCTCAAGGTCGTTGAGAGGCAGATAGGTGGTGTGACCGTTGGCGTTGATTGGGGCAATGATCTTCGGGTTGTTTGTAACCTCTACGGCAAGCGAAGTCCTGCCGTGGAAGGCCTTCTCGGCTGAAAGCACGCGGGTGCGGCCTGTCTTGAACGATGCCAGTTTCAAGGCGTTCTCGTTTGCCTCGGCACCACTGTTTATCAGGAACAGCTGATAGCCGTCGTAGCCACAGGCCTTACCCAGTCGCTCTGCCAACTGCTGTTGCAGCTTGTTGACGACAGAGTTGGAATAGAATCCTAACTTGTTAAGTTGGGCGGTCATCATCTCCACATAGTGCGGATGGCAATGTCCGATGCTTATCACGGCATGGCCGCCATAAATGTCAAGGTATTCCTGCCCCTTGTCGTCCCATACCTTGCATCCCTTGCCCTTCACGATGTTTATGTCGAAAAGGGGATATACGTCAAATAGTTTCATTATCAATACCTTTTAAAATGCTGAAGATTTGAGGTTGAGTCCGGCAGCTTCATCAAGTCCAAACATGATGTTCATGTTCTGCACCGCCTGACCCACGGCACCCTTCAAGAGGTTGTCGATGGTGGAGGTTATGAGGAGTTTGTCGCCAAACTTGTCGCAGTGGACGAGAGCCTTGTTGGTGTTCACCACCTGCTTCATGTCAATTGCCTTGTCAACATAGTGGGTGAAGCGGGCTTCCTTATAGAACGCCTTGTAGCCTTCGACAATCTCCTCCAAAGGCTTGTCGGTCTTCACCACCTCGGTGGCAAAGATGCCACGGGCGAAGTCGCCACGATATGGAATGAAGTCGATGTCAACGTCGAGCTGTCCCTGAACCTGACGCAGGCTCTGCTTTATCTCAGGCACATGCTGATGGTTGAAAGCCTTGTAGATGCTCATGTTGCCCATGCGCCAGGAGAAGTGGGTGGTGGAGCTTGGCTTCTGTCCCGCTCCCGTGCTGCCCGTAATGGCATTCACAGCCACATCCTCGGTCAGCAGCCCCATGCTTGCGGCAGGAAGCAGTCCCAACTGTATGCAGGTGGCGAAGCAGCCGGGATTGGCAACGTGCTGTGCCTTCGCTATCTTCTCCCAGTTGATTTCAGGAAGACCATATACATAGTCATTGCCTGGGGCGGCAAGGCGGAAGTCCTGTGCGAGGTCGATTATCTTCACGTTCTCGGGTATGGTGTGTTCCTTCAGGAACGCCTCGCTCTTGCCGTGGCCGAAGCAGAAGAACACCACATCAACCTCATTGAAAGGCATCTCAGAGGTGAACCTCAGGTCGCAGTCGCCATATAGTCCCTCGTGAACCTCCGCCACCGGATTGCCCGCATTGCTCTCGCTGTTGGCAAACACGATGTCTGCCTCGGGATGGTTTATGAGCAGGCGTATAAGCTCGCCGCCGGTGTAGCCTGCGGCTCCCAATATTCCGACTCTTATCATACTATTTTGTATTTACTTGGAATAATCCAATATAATATAGGATAGAGAATGATGCCGCAGAAAGCCGTACACAACGTCAGCGCGGCATAAACGATTCTCACTACCGTAGGGTCGATGCCGAAATACTCGGCTATGCCGCCACAAACTCCGCCAAGCACACGCTGGTCGGACAATGTCAGTCTCTTTTCCATAATGCTTTATCTTTTTTCGTCCTTGTGAATACCATAATAAACTCTCAACGGAGTGCTCGACACCTTGATGAAGCCCTTTGCCTCGTCCGATGTCCAGCCTGTTTGCGTTTCGCCATACTCGCCGAGCTTCGACTTCGTGAGGTCGTTGTCAGAGTCGATGCCAACGGTCTCGAATCCGTATGGACGTAGCTTCAGTATTGCCGTTCCGCTAACGTTGCGCTGCGAGGATGTCAGCATTGCCTCGATGTCGGGCATTACTGGCTCAAGATACTGGCTCTCGTGGAGGAACATGCCGTACCAGTTGGCAACCTGGTCCTTCCAGTACTGCTGCCACTTGCTCAATGTTGACTTCTCCAGCAGACGGTGAGCCTCGATGATGAGCTTCGGAGCAGCTGCCTCAAAACCTACACGACCCTTGATGCCGATGATGGTGTCGCCCACGTTGCAGTCGCGGCCTATGGCATACGATGCGCCTATCTCCTCTATCTTCTGGATGGCAGCAATCTTGTCGTCAAACTTCTCGCCGTTGACGGCAACAATCTCGCCTTTGTCGAACGTAATCTTCAGCGTTGCTTCCTGCTCCTTGGCGGTCACGTGCTTCAAGTAAGCGTCCTCGGGCAGTCCCTGTGTTGGGTCGAGCAGCTCGCCGCCACAGATGCTTGTTCCCCAAATGCCCACGTTGTACGAGTACTTCAGCTTTGTGAAGTCGGCAAAGAAACCATGGTCGTTAAGGTAGTCAACCTCTTCCTTGCGGGTCAGTTTGTTGTCGCGTGTCAAGGTTATTATCTCCACGCCTGGAGCCATCACGAGGAATGTCATGTCGAAGCGTATCTGGTCGTTGCCTGCACCAGTAGAACCGTGTGCTATGGCGTCGGCGCCAATCTCCTTTGCATAGCGAGCGATGGCTATTGCCTGAAAGATGCGTTCTGAGGAAACCGAGATGGGATAGCAGTTGTTACGCAGCACATTGCCGAAAATCATGTATTTCAGCGACTTCTCGTAATACTCGTGAGTAACGTCGAGTGTCACATACTGCACTGCGCCGAGCTTATATGCGTTCTCCTCGTTCTTCTTCAGCTGTTCGGCGCTGAATCCGCCAGTGTTGGCGCAAGCCGCATAAACGTCATACCCTTCCTCCTTCAGTTTCATCACTGTATAAGAGGTGTCCAATCCGCCTGAAAAGGCTACTACTACTTTCTTTTTCATATCTTATTTCCTTTATTTATTCTTTATTCTTATTTTTCTAATAAACGGATGCGGTCCAAAACCTCCTGCGGAATCTTTGCCGGCAGATGCTCTTCAGGGTCGTAGAGCATGGCGGTGCAGATGCAATATTTCCTGTTTGTGCGGTGGAGCACATCCACATTGATGCAGCCTTCGCAGCCACGCCAGAAAGCCTCGTCGTCGGTAAGGTCGGCAAAGGTAACGGGCTGATAGCCAAGCTGGGTGTTCATCGTCATAACTGCCGCACCACTCGTAAGGCTGAAAATCTTGGCGTGAGGCCATCTGGTGCGTGCCAGAGTGAAAGTCATGTCTTTTATCTTCTTTGCCACACCGAGATGTCGGAAGTCGGGATGCACTATAAGTCCCGATGTCGTTACATACTGCTTGTTGCCCCATGTCTCGATGTAGCTGAATCCGGCAAAGCGGTCTCCGCACAATGCTATGACAGCCTTTGCCTCCTTCATCTTTGTTGCGAGGTATTCATGTGTTCGTTTTGCGATACCTGTTCCACGAACTTTTGCGGCATCGGCGATTGTCTGCAAAATGGTGTCAACGTACTTCTCGTGCGAGGCGTCGGCCACCAACACGGTGATGTAGTCACCCTGCCAGCCCCCCTGCCCCCCGGTGGGGGGTGTGGAGGTAGCTTGTTGTTCTATAGATTCGTTATCTTCCATTTTTTATTGTATCTTTTTCTTGTTCTCTATTATAATTATATGTATCCCCATCTCGCGCAGCCTTCCCCTCCCCAGGGAGGGGTTAGGGGTGGACCTCCCCTACACCATATTCGGCACCACCTTGCTCAGTGCCGACACCACGTCAGCCTCCGAGGCTTGCTCGCTGATGACGATGAAAATAGTATCGTCACCGGCAATGGTACCTAATATATAAGGTATATTGCTGTTGTCGATGTTGTATGCAATGCTGCTTGCATATCCGGGGCGAGTTTTTATCACCCCCATGTTGCCTGAAAAGTTTATCGATATAAATCCCGGCACCTGCATCATTTCCTTCACCTGTGCAGGACTGCTCACACGCTTATACATAGTGACATTGGGCAACACATACACATAGTTGCCGCCCATGCTCGCCGCCTTAGCCACCTTGAGCTGCTTCAGATCGCGGCTCAGAGTTGCCTGAGTGAGCTTGAATCCCTCCTCCTGAAGTGCCGTAAGCAGTTCTTCCTGACTGCCCATTTCCCTACTCGAAATTATCATTCTCAGGGTTTCCAGTCTATCCTTCTTTATCCTCATCGTTGTATGTTTATACATTTTTCGGTGCAAAGATATACATATTTATGCAAACCGCCAAACTTTAAATGCACTTTTTTTGCCAACAAGCCTATTTTGTGAGTTTTTTGTCATTCAGCTTCCTTCGGGATGCCTTCTCGCTTCTAATGCCGCCACGGCAATAAACGGCTATGGTTTCGCCTTTATGGGTTTAGAAATAGTTGTATGAATAACTTATCATTCCCGACCCATTAATTTGCTCGTTGCCCTTGATGTCAAATTTAATGAATCCGGAAACAGGAAGGAACACATCACGAGAATATTCCTGAAACTCAAAGTACAGTTTTACATAGCCAAGTTCTTCATCAGATATCTTATGAACTAAACGAAGAATTTGCCAGCACCCATCCACGATATGAATTTCTGCTTGTTGATATTTAGCGACATAAACAGTTCTTCCCTCAAAGTCATAGCTGCCTACATATTTGAAATGGTCCTTATAGCCTTTCTTCCTCACTTTCAACAACTTTTTCGATGCATCCTTGATTTCTTTATATACATTGTCGTAGAGATTTCCCGACAACAGTTCACCATGGTTTTCGAAAGCAGCCACTTGGCGTTCAGTAAGCTTGGGAGCCATCTCCGTAACCTTTGGATTCGTTCCCTTCAATTTTCCTTTTTTATAATTCAGCTTGTCGGTCATTCTCACTTTCAGGTATTTGTTTTGAATGATGACATCCAACAATTTCGCATATCCTGCAATCCATGCCAATGTACGTATTGTGCGCCTCTGCGGCATGTTTGTCAAGTCCATGTCTTTCTCAAGAAAGAAATTCACGTCAGCTTTAAACTCCGACAACTTGTTTTTTAATGGAACTGAGTGTTTGTAGAGTTGCTGAAGAATGAAATCTTCCATAGACATGCCGTCTGGCAATACCATCAGTTCACCCAATTGGATGGATTGTTCCTCCATCTGTAAACTAATGTTTAGCGGAACATCCGCCACTTCGATGTTTTCCACAATTCTTTTATACCCGATAAACGACACCCCCAATCGATATTGCCCATTAGGGATATTTGCGAAACAAAACTCACCGCTAAGGTTTGTCGTAGTGGTAATTTTCTTGTCGAGAATGCTAACCGTTGCATAAGGCATCGGCTTGCCTTCGCTGTTTGTTATTACACCCTTAACGTTGCCTGCAGAACAAAACAAAGCAACGTGAAAAAGCACAATTGTCAATATTCGACCCATTTTCATCTCTCTTCTATTTTAAGTTATAAATAATCCTTGTCAATCATCTTTTAAAAGCACCGTCAGGTTGATATAGTCGTTGAAAGGCTTTACGCTTTGAGTAGTTCTGCCACACACTTCACGACTACACCTGTCGGTTCCTTAATTGTTATCCAAATTAGCATCATTTATATGCCTGAATTTTTGTAGGCAAAAGTAGTTAAAATACTCGACATGCTAATAATTCTTTTACGA
The DNA here is from genome assembly GCA_029218445.1 of Prevotellaceae bacterium. GTDB lineage: Bacteria > Bacteroidota > Bacteroidia > Bacteroidales > Bacteroidaceae > Prevotella. Next base: position 7,031 of record JAQXRI010000026.1, read on the forward strand.
CATTTATAAATGTTTAACAAAGGGGATTGTTGAAGGGTAACTATTCAGCTGGTATAATTTTAAAAACAAAGACACGAAAATCTTCGTGTCTTTGTGTTCTAATCAGCGTGAGTTCGACGAATTGTCTAAGCCGCCGATTTTAGGTGCGGACACATGGGTCCGCCCCTACGGACGGCGATTTGATGGTATAAAACAATTGGTCGAACTCACGTTAATATATAGGATTTGCTATTCAACGAATTGGAATCCGTCGAGACAGAACCAAGCCGGAGTACGCATACGTCCTGAATCGTCTTTGTCGGAAGAGTCGAGGTAGAAAACCACCTTGTCAACAGTTCCAAGAGCCGAGAGTTCCATTTTGCGCCAGTCAGTCACAAAATAGTTCCATGTGGGATTCTCCGTGTTGTGACCTCGCATGCACACAAGGTCAAAACTTACGGTTCCAGTAGGCTGTCCGCCGAGAAATCCCTTTGCAGTGATCGTGAAATAGTCGCCGGCCTTGAAGTATTTCACCCCTCCATCGACATAAGTGTACCACACTCCTCTCGGCTTGCTTGGCACGTTGGGATTTATCATTGGCGCTTCGGGAGTGCCGTATGAGTCGCCATAATATGTGGCAAGAAACGACCACGTGGAGTGTGCCACAAGAATGTAGTCTATCTTCTTCGGGGTGTCGAGGGTAAAGAAGGCATCGTCGCCACGAGTGTGGCACACGAGGTAAACTCCAGTGGTGTTGGGCTTTGACGACCAAACGCTGTAACGCATGGAGTCTATCGACACTTCGTCGTTATTCCACACAAACGAGCGATTGGAGCGGTTGCTGTAGCAAAAGCCTGCCTCTAACTGGTTGCCGGATTTTATGGTGTTGAACCTCATGCCCGCTACTGTAAATCCGCCTTCGGGAATGACATGTGAGAAACGCTCTGAAATTTCCAGTTCAGAGAAGGTTATGTTGGTGGCATGGGGAATGACTATGTCAAGGTCATCGCTGCACGAAACGAACAGTGTTCCAAGCCCGGCCATTATGCTAAACAATAGTTTCTTCATACGATAAATGTTTAATTTTTCAATCTTCAATTTTCAATCTTCAACCTTCAATCTTCAATCTTCAACCTCCCCTATTCCAGTCCTGGATTTTGGCTTATCGGGTTGTTGTGTGCCTTAATCTCCTCTTCAGGTATGGGCCAGCAATACTGGTTGGAGCTGAAGTTTACTTCTGGTTTGAGAATGTTAATCCATGGCGTGCCTTCGTGCTCAAAGCGAAGAGCGGCGAACCATGGGGTCTCGTTTTCCAAAAATAAAGTGACCACATATTCCTTAAACAGTGCATCCATCAGTTCCGCATGGGTGTTGATGCCCGTTATCGGTTCCATTACTGGATTGGTGTATTTTGAGCGCATTTCGTTAATCGCTGCAAGTGCGGCTGCTATGTCTGAAGGATTAGTGCGGGCAAGCAGTTCTGCTTTCATGAGATAGAGTTCTGCATAGCGCATGGGATATGTGGCATACATGTCGTTCTTGCCGTCAACCTTGCCGCGGTGATAAAGTTTTGTCAGTACATTTTCCTTTTTCGTCGTGTCCCATGTTTCAGGCGAGCGTGCAGTGCCAAAGGTCAGGTCGTGACGTATGTCGTTGTCAAGCCATTCCTGTATCGGGTCGGTGAACTCCGTATAGTAAAACAAGCCGCTTGAATAGACATACTCATATCCTGCCATGCCGTTGGTATAACCCGACTGGTCGCCAAGATAGCGAGAAAAAGAGTTTTCGGCCGAATACCAGCCGTTTTCGTAAAGCTTGGCAAGGTCGGTTTCCATTTTCCATTTTGAAGTCTTGTCGTCGAGCAATTCATTCACAAGCCTCAAGGCCTCGGCATAGTCGCCCTCCCATCCCCTTACGAGCAGCAGTTTGGCATGCATCGCCTTGGCAAACTGCCTGTTCAGCCTCAATGCCGTGGAGTATTCGGGGGCATTCTCTTCGGCGTAAGTCAGGTCGTCAATAATTTTTTCATAACTCTCACCTACCGTGAGCCTTTCCGTCTGCAGGTTAGAGAGTTCTGCCACCTGGTCGCGGTAGATTATTCCGTAAGGAGAGTCAGGCTTGTCAAACCACCGGGCAAAGAGCCACATGATCTGCAGGTCAAGATAGCCGCGGAAGCAGCGTGCCTCGCCAAGCATGGTCTGCTTGCTCACGCCCTTGGCGAAGACGGTTTCGTCAAGTTTCTCTATGCCTTGTATGGCAGAGTTGCACACATTGATTACATTATACAGTTGCCGCCATGTGGTACTGATGATTCCGTCGTTGCCACTTTGTGTGTAGCCCATGTTGTACATAAGGCTGCTGTAATTCCACATTCCTGCCATGCAATGCAGGTTGGCATAGATATAGCCTCCTATGTAGCTACAGTTTTTGTATTCGCCATATATGCCGGTCACAGCGTTTTCCGCACTGTTGTAGTCCCTTATGGCATTGTCGGTGGTCAGTGCGTATTTTGGCGTTTCGGTAAGGAAATCGTCGCATGAGGAGATGGTGACTATTGCCAACAGGAAAAGTGCTATTATTCTCGTTTTCATATTCTTTGGTGTTATTATTTAATGGTGAAACGGACTCCTAAGTTGTATGTCCTTGCCGACGGATAGGTGCTGTTGTCGGTACCAAAGCCATAAAGGGCACTTGTGGAAGTGGAAAAGTTGCCCTGCGGGTCCATGCCGGGATATTTGGTAACAGTGAAGAGATTAGTGGCCTGGAATGTCAGGTCAACACCCTTAATTACCGACTTGCGGAACCATTCAGCAGGAAGTTTATAAGAGATATTCAGCGAACTGAGGCGCAGGTAGGAAGCGTCGTGGAGCCAGCGGTTGGTAAACACTCCATTCTGCCCCATGCCATAGTGGGTAACAACAGGATAAGAAGCCTCTTCGCCCTTCATGGTCCAGCTGTCCATTACTATGTCGAGCGAGTTGTAGGAGTTTGTGCCGCCGAAGGTAGATGCCTCGCGCGCCCAGTAGCGTTTGCCTCCCAAGGCGTAGCTGAACGAGAGGTTGACCATCAGGCCTTTCCAATAAGCAGTAGTGCCAAATCCGCCAAAGACATCGGGATTGCTGTCGCCAATGATAGTGCGGTCGTCGGTGGTTATCTTGCCGTCGCCGTCAAGGTCAACAATATATATGTCTCCCGCGCCTTCGGCAAATGAAGTGGCACGATAGTAGTTGGCGGCCTTGCCCGTTGCCGGGTCAACAGGCTTCAGGGCCCATACCTCCTCGTCGTTGTCATAGAAACGGCCTGCATCGACATACCCCCAGAATGTTCCGAGTTTGCCGCCCTCTTCCAGCTTATATGTGTAGGTGCCTGTTCCGCCAAGGAAGGTGTCAACACCATTGAGTTTCTCCAATTTGCCACTGTTGTGGGCGGCATTGAAGTTTACTTCCCATTTAAGGTCGCGGCGACGTATTATCTCTGCTGTAATGTCAAACTCCACTCCAGTGTTGCTGATGGCTCCGATATTTTGGCTTGTCGATGTGAAGCCTGAAGACACTGGCACAGGCTTGTTGCTGATAAGATTGTCAACATATTTTCTATACCATCCGAGAGAACCACGTATGCGGTCGTCGAAGAACCCATAGTCCACAGCAATGTCAGTCTGGCTCTGCGACTCCCACTGTAGCGTGTTGTTGCCCAAAGAAGACGGGTACATGCCCGGCTGGCCGTTATAGCGATTGGAGCCCATATAGCCTGTAAAGCTATAGTAACTGAGGTTTTGCGAACCTGTAAGGCCGTATGAAGCACGTATTTTTATGTAGCTGACAATATCCTTTAGCGGCTTCATAAAGTCCTCTTCCGTCAATATCCACGCTAAGGCTGCCGACGGGAAATAACCCCAACGGTTGTCCTTGCCGAAGCGGGAGGAACCGTCAGTGCGGAAAGTTCCGGTGAAGAGGTAGCGGTTATTGTATTTGTATTGTACACGGGCAAAGAGCGACACAAGCGAAGACGACTGTTTGTTGCTGTTTATGGCACCACGTGTGGCTGCGCTGCCCAGGTTGACAAGAATGTCGTCGTCAGGATAGTTGCTTCCGTTGGCTTCCATATAGTCATAGGAAGTCCGCTCTACGGAGTGTCCAAGCATTGCGGTCACATCGTGTCGCCCCATGGTTTTGTAAAAAGTAAGCAGGTTGTCCCATACGATGGTATAGCTCTGAGAATCCTTCTGCTTGCCGGAATTAACGCTGCCCTCATAGTAGGCGCGGGCAAACTGGTCGTACTTAACATTCTGATACTGTGCGTTCAGCGTGCTGCGGAACTTCAGAAACTTGTAGAAATTATATTCCAAAAAGCCTGCCGCATTAATATTACGCGAGACGCTCTCGTTCTTGTCAAGCAGCTCGACGAGTGGATTCTTTGTATATAAGTCGATGGTGTTTATCGTGCCGTCTTCGTTATATGCAGGATAGTCGGGGCGCATGCCTATAATTTTTCCTATCATGGCATCCTTGTTGTTGGCATTGCGCGACGAGGCGTCCATGTTCATGCCAAACTTGATTTTGTCTGATACAAGCGACTCGAAGTTAAAGCGTGCACCAATAGTGCGCGAGTTACTGCCCTTCACTACTCCGTCCTGGTCGCGGTAGCTTATGGAAGCGTAGTAGGATGTCTTGGCTGCACCGCCGCGGATGGAGGCACTGTAGTTCTGCACCGCAGCACTTTGGGTCATCATGTCCCAATAGTCATCATGACCGTCGTAATAGGAATTTGGCAGCCATATGTCGTCAATGTCGCTCATGTCCCACTGGCTCGTGCCTATGAGGTTGAACTTTGCATTGTCCATGTATTTCTTGTTAAAATAGGTAAGTGCGCCATTGCGGAATGCCTCCAGCAAGTTGGCTTGCTTGGAATAGGCTACATATTGTTCGGAAGTGAGCGTCCTCATCTTGTTGGCGTCAATACTCTGCCAACCATAGCGGGCGTTGAATTCCACCACGGGCCTCATGCCTTCAGAGCCTGACTTCGTGGTCACGATAACCACACCGTTGGCGGCACGAGAACCATAAATCGCTGTGGCTGACGCATCCTTCAGTATATCTACGCTCTGAACGTCAGTAAGGTTGAGGTTGTAAAGCGTGTTGCTGACGTCGCCTGAGATGCCGGTTGAGTACTGCGGTACACCGTCGATGACCCACAGAGGCTGACCGTCGCCGGAAATTGACGATTGTCCGCGGATGACTACCGATACGGGCGACGTGGGCGAGGCGTTGGCAATCATTACGTTCACACCGGCAGCACGTCCCTGGAGCATTCCGGCAATGTTTGAGGTCATGGGGGCTGACTCTATGTCCTTTTCTGAAATACGCGATACTGAACCTGTAAGGTCCTTTGCCTTTGCCGTGCCGTAGCCGATGACCACCACCTCGTCGAGGGCTCTCTTGTCCTCGTTCATGGTTATGACGATATTGGTCAGGTCCTTGCGTCCGTTGACATAATAGGAGGCGTTCTCCATTCCAAGAAACGAGACCTCCAGTGTCTCGCCCTTGCCCTTGGGCAGCTCTACTGAGAAGCGTCCATTGACGTCGGTGATGGTACCCACACTGCCGTCGTCTGCAAACTTGATGGTAGCGCCGGGTATGGCATCGCCGTTAGCGTCAATCACGCGTCCGCTGATCCTAACCTTGTTTGCAACGCCACTTGTCGCGGTTGCGACTTTTGTTGCCTTTGTGGCTTTCACGGTGTAGATGTTGCCGTTGGAGGAATAGGTCACAGGCAGGTTTTTCAGCACTTGCTTCAATGCCTCCTCAATGTCGTCGGCATTGACGCGTGCCTTAACCTTATAGGTTCCTAAGTCCTCATACGAGAATACGATTTTCGTAGAGAACTTTTCTTCCAACTGCTTCAGCACGCTTGTCAGCGACTGACCGTTAATCACTTTCTCATACTTCGCCTTGCCTCCTTGGGCATGGATGCCCGACGATGTTATGCCAGGCAGAAGCATAATGAGGAAAGATAAGATTAAGAGTTTTTTCTTGCTCATTTCTCTCTCGTTTTTATTTGTTACTAACTAAGGGGCCTTCCCCCCATTTATTCAATTCATACACTCTTATGATGAACTGCTGATAAAACAGGGCACCCCAAAAACATTAAAAATGTAACAAATATATGAGAATAATGGCAAATTCCCTCTTTCTCCCTATCCGAAACGTTTTAGGTTGTTATTTCTACACTTATTGCCACGCATTACTTCACTTGTATGGTGTTGTCCTCCAAGGATATTTCGAGGTCGGAGGCGTTGCGGAGCAGCTGAATGGCCTTGTCTATTGAGTCGTTGACGTTGAACATGTAGTGGAAATGCTTGTCGAGAATCGCCGACTTGTCGCACACCACACTCACGTTGTACCATGCTCCTATCTGATGGAGAATGGTGCGCAGGGTGGCGTTGTCGAAATACATCAAGCCCTCGCGCCAGCTCGTGAAGTCCTTCGGGTTAACGTTGGCCACCACGAGCTTGCCTTCTGTGAGGCAAGCGTCCTGGTTGGGGCTTATCTTCACCTTATTTATATTCGACGTGACCTCTACTGAGCCTTCCACGAGAGTGACGTGGACATCGTTACTGTCGTAGCAGCGCACGTTGAACTCCGTGCCGAGCACACGCGTGGTGACGTTGTTCGCCTTTATCACAAACGGGTGGCTTTTGTCGTGGCTCACCTTGAAATATCCCTCGCCGTTGAGGCTCACGAGGCGCATCTTTCCCTCGAAGGCCGCGGGATATTTGAGTGTGCTCTTTGCGTTGAGGCACACCTCGGTGCCGTCGGGCAGCACCACTTCTGTCGTTTCCCCAGCCGGCACCTCCACGGTTGTCATCTTTATCTTCTTAGCCTTTATAGCCTTGGCTAATGTTTCCTCGTGTTTCTCCACTTCCGCCTTTTCCATGGCTACAGCCATCTCTGGCCCTGCCTCCTGCTCTGTTGCGGGCGTGTTGTATTTCAGCATCACCAACAGCAGTATAGCGGCTGCGGCGACTGCCGCAACCTTCCATGCCATGCCGAGGCTTACTGTGCGTCGCTTCGGCTGTGGTTCAGTCTTGTCTTTCCGTTTCTTCTCGAATGCAGCCCATTCGGCATCAATGTCAGGCTTCTGTCCCGCCAGCCTGTTGGCCGTTTCGTCGAGGTCTTGAAGTTCGTTCCAAGCCCGTTGTCCCTCCTCAGTGTCGAGCAGTGCCAAAATCTCGTCGTCGGTCGGTTCCTCCTTGCCGTCGAAGAAATCAAGAATCTTATCTATATCCTTATTGTTGTCCATTCTATCGTATCCGTTTCGTTAATTAAGACTGATATTAATATAAACAGGTCACCTTAAAACGTCTATTTTGTTGATATTTAACGTTGTGTAACTATAAGTCAGTGTTTTTGAACTTTTGTCTTAGGAAGCTCAAAGCCTGCATAATGTGTTTCTTTACGGCACTCTCGCTAATGTCAAGCTCGGCAGCCACCTCGCGGTATTTCTTCCTCTCCACATAGCAGAGGTTGACGATTCTCTGCGTTTGAGGCGTCAGCTTCTCAATGGCTTTCGTCAGTTCCGCCATTTTCTGCTCGCGCTCCATCACGGTCTGTTCGTCGGGTGAGTTACGTTCCAGGTGGTGTATCTCCATTTTGGCATATCTGTTGTGCAGTTGTTGTCGCCTCAGATATTCCAGTGCCATGTTTCTGACCACCATCAGGAGGTAAGACTCGGGGTTGTTGACATTCAGCTGTTCTTCCTCCATTTTTCCCAACACTTTCTCAAACGAATCGGACACGACATCCCTGCTTGCCTCCTCGTCGTGCAGCAGACGAAGTGCAAGGTAATAAGCCTTCTGGTAGTTGGCGCGGAAGAACTGCTCAAACTTGCCGTGTTCCATTTCGCTGCAAAGTTAGTGCAAATCGAAGACAATACAAAATATAAAAGCGTTTTTTTTATTTTTATTGTTGAGATGCATCCTAACTTGTCAAAAGTTAGTGCAAATCGAAGACAATACAAAATATGCCGCAATAATGGAAATGACAAAAAGTCGCGAAAAATTAAAAATTTTAATCATTCACGACATATTGACACCACAATTGTCGTTGGCACGGGGATTGCATTTATAAGAGTGAAAGCAGAAAGCTCCACAGAGGGCTGGAAGCAGAAAGGACATATAAAAACAACAATTTAAAAATAGGAGGTTATTATGTTACCAGTAATGAGTTCAAACAGTTGGTTCCCAACAGTGTTCGACGAGTTTTTCAACAACGATTGGATGCCGAAGATGCAGACAACGGCTCCCGCCATCAACGTAAAGGAAAACAGCAACGCATATACGATGGAGTTCGCCGTTCCGGGTATCAAGAAAGAGTTCTGCCGCGTCAACCTCAATGCCGATGGCAATCTTGAGGTTACGATAGAGAACAAGCTGGAGCACAAGGAGGAGAACAAGAAGGAGCACTATCTTAGACGCGAGTTCAACTACTCCAACTATCAGCAGGTGTATGTGCTGCCTGAGGATGTAGTGAAGGACAACATCGCAGCAAAGGTTGACAACGGTGTGCTTACCATCACCATGCCTAAGGTCACCAAGGACGAGGTGAAGAGGATTCAGCGTCAGATAGACATCGCATAATTATTTAGCAGTATCGAACTGTTAAGGGCTGTTCCATGAATATTGGGACAGCCCTTTATTTATGCCTATAGACAGACGCTTATAAATATATGACAACAGTTATCTGAAAGTATTGTCTATAGGCAAAAACTTTTTTATCCCATAAATACACTTTTTTCCTATTTTTCTTTGTACATTTTAAAAAAAACATTATCTTTGCAGCGAAATTGCGTAATGGTGACATAAGGCAACAAATCAAAAAAACAATTTAATCTTTATTATATTATTTATTTTAAACAACCAATTAAAAACTCATGAAAAAGCTATTAAGACTATTCCTGACTATGGTCTGCCTTGTAGGCTTATTGCCCGCACATGCGACCTTTAGGGACATCAAGCTTGACCTCACAGGCGGTAATTTCTTCACCGACACTGAGAAAACCGACCAGTCAAGCGTGTCATTTGGAATTGCCATTGCCGACGACGGCTCTGCCACAAGAGTAGCCGCCGACGATGCGAGTGCTAACATTGTGCTAAGCGGAAAATACCATTCCGACGACCACGGTTGGGGTAACTTCTCTGCCAAGGTGGCGGTGGAAGGTCCCGTAAGGGTAAGTATGGGCACATGCGCCTGGGGTGGCGATGTGACTATCAAGGATGCAGCAGGAAACGTGGTTGGCACGTTCAAAACCAACAACGGCACCTGCTACCACCAGAACAAAACCGACAACATTGCCTCTACTATATACAAAGGTGAGGCAACGACCCTGACAATCAGCGGCGGCAGCTATACCCCGTATATCGCCGTTGAAGCTGTTGACCCGGCAGACTTGGTTGAAAGCAAGACAGCCACATTCTCTCTCGGCGACTACGCCGACTGTGGAGTAGCACCAACTGCCATTACGGCTGACGAGAGCGCGGCAATCACTATCCCCGGCAACTTCACGATGTACAAGGAGGGCTACACTCTCACGGGCTGGACCGACGGCTCAAACACCGTTGCACCGGGTGCGGAATACACTCTCAGCGACAATGTCACCCTCACTCCTGTATTCACACAGAACTCAAAGTCTCTTGCCGACCGCACTGAGGCTGTAACACTGAAATGGGATTTCCAGCGCAAGAACGGTGCGCCGACAGTAGGCTACCAGAACGCAACAGGCATTTGGGTAACACAAGCCAATATTGCAGGAGAAGCCATCGACGTCAAACTTGACTTCGACACTAACAACGGAGGCAAGATTGCCAACGGCAACTGGACAGACTGGTGCCAGATGAACGGCGGCACCAAACTCACAATTCCTTCAGCAAAGGGAGCTGTGGTAAGCATGGAGGCATACGGAGCCATCACCACGACCACTATTGACGGACAAAGCGACTATACCTCCGGCAATACAATAACATATACAATAGCAAGCTCTGCCGAGACTATCGACATCGTTATCGGCGATGGTTCCTACTACCGCTACATCCAGACTGTGATTCCCGTTGTGGAGCAGGGCGGCGAAGGCGGCAAGACATTTACCGACGAGCCGGTAAGCGTGGTTTATGCAATGAGCGACATCAACAATCCTGGAGATTGCACTGCCACTCTTGACGACGTATTCTCTACATTGGCATTCGACTCAGGCGACGCTACCCTCACCGGCACTGCCGTTGTCACCATGACAGACGGAACTACCACAGATGTGAAGGGTATCAAATTCAAGCCAGCCGGATCTACACAGAAGCTGACATGGTTTGTGCGCCCAGCCATGGGACTGACCTTCACTCCAACAAGACTGGAAGGATATATCAACCGATGCGGCACTGACGCTGAGAAGGGTGTGAAAGTGACTGCACAAAAGGCTGACGGCACTGAGGTGGCTCTTGGCACTTACACCGCTTGGCGCCAGGGAAAGAGCACATCTTCGAAGACTTACGACAGCGAGGCTGTGTATAAGTATGACATTACACTCACCGCTGAGCAGCAGGCAGAGCTCGCAGGAGCCGACGGTTTCTATCTCTATGCCACCATCGGTGTAAGTTCAGCCAAGGAAGGCCTCTTCGGACGCGTAACAATAGATGGTACTGTCAACGGCACTATGGTTGCCGTGAACAAATACGCTCTCACCTTGGCTGCCAACCCGACTGAAGGCGGCGAAGTGTCAATTTATCCAAAATCGGATGAGTATCTTGAGAATGACGAGGTGCAGCTCACTGCAACCGAGAACTTCGGTTATGACTTTGTCAACTGGACCAATGCTGCTGGCGAGGAGGTTTCGACTGAAGCCAAATTCAAATATACCGTAACAAGCGATGAAACCCTCACCGCCAACTTCAGGCAGGTCAACACTTATGCTTTGGATATCGCCGTAGAGGGCGGTGCCAACGACTATATGGTAAGCCTCACACCTGCTCCTACAGTAGTGGATGGAAAGAACATGTATGAGGAAGGCACGAAAGTTGTGATTTCAGCTTCTTCTAACCCAATACTCACTTTCACCAACTGGAGCAATGGCGAGACAGCTGCCGAGATGGCTGTCATGATGAATGAGGACAAGAGCTTCACTGCTTCTTATGCAGCTATCGACTATATTGCCGGTTGGGATTTCATCCGTCCGGGCAATGCAGGCCGCGCGGCTGACTTCGCTGCTGCCGACAACGACGCTGCAAGTCTCGTGATGCTCAATGAGGCCGGCGAGGCAAAGAGTTGGCTTGACAAGAGCCAGCAGGCAGCCGGAGGTTACGAAGGCCGTCCAGGTGCCGTATGCTGGGTGGCTGGCAGCTCAAATGGCGATGTAGGCCACCATCACTGGCAGACTTGCGTGAACGCATCTGCATTCACCGACCTTAAGGTGATAACCGCTATGGTTTACAACTACAACGCTTATCCCACTCAGAGCATCGAATATTCTCTCGACGGCGAGACATGGACATCCATAGGCAAGCTCACTATCGAGGGCGCAAAGAAATGGACTGACGGCACATTCTCACTGCCTGCCGACGCAAACAACAAGGAGAAGGTATATATCCGCTGGATTAGCGACAAGACTTCTACTGTAACAGGCAGCAGCTCTGCCAACGACGGTATCACTCTCGGAGGTTCTTATATCATCGGAACAGCACAGCTCATTGACGACGGCACCGCCCCTGAGCTTGTCAGCTCAGTACCTGAGAACGGAGCTACAGGAGCGTCAGCCAATGGCAAGGTGGTGCTCACATTCGACGAGAAAGTGAAGTTGACCGATGCTGCCAAGGCCACTATCGGCAACATGGAATTGCCGATGACTGCAAGCGGCAAGACCGTCATCTGCGAGTACAAGGGTCTTACATACTCTACCGACTATCAGTTCACGTTGGCAGCCGGTTCTGTAGCCGACCTCACCGACAATGCCATTGCCAATGACATCGTCATCAACTTCCAGACTAAGGTTAAGCCTGCTGTGACAAAGGGCACATACGACTTCATCGTTCCTAACGACGGTACCATCACCGAGGCTCTCGCAGCTGCAAACGCACGTGGCACCAACGCTACAGAGCGTTTCCGCATACTCATCCTCGACGGCAACTATGTATTTGACACTAACGGCACTACCACAGGTGGTGACGGCAATACATATCCCGACCCACGCTCATACCTCAACTCGCCGTACGTATCGTTCATCGGACAGTCGATGGAAGGCGTGGTAATCACCAACCAGACTCCTGCTGCAACTTGGGACAACGGTTTTGGCCAGGCTTGTCCGCTCGAAGGCATAGGCAAGGGTGACGTGCTCATCATCAACAAGGACGGTCACGACGCTTACTTCCAGAACCTCACCATGAAGTCATCTATGGGAGACGCCCACGGACGTGACATCGTACTCAACGACAAGTCTAACCGCACCATCTTCAAGGACGCATGCCTCTGGGGATATCAGGATACATACGTTTCGAACAACCAGTCGGGTAAGTTCTACTTCGAGGGTGGCGTGCTCCGCGGACGCACCGACTACCTCTGCGGCAAGGGTGACGTCTTCTATAACGAGGTGACACTGCAGCAGTGCGGCACCGGCGGCTATCTCGCAGTTCCTTCACAAGCAAAGAACTTCGGTTACGTATTCCAGAACTGCTACATCAAGAAGGAGACATCTGATGTATCATTCTATCTCGGTCGCCCATGGGGTAGCGGCACTCCTACCGTAAGCTTCATCAACACCAAGATGGACGCTGCACCTATTGGCAATGGTTGGGCAGACATGAGCGGCGGCTGGCCGAAACGCTTTGCCGAGTATAACTCTTACCTCGCATCAGGTACAACGCTCGACCTCTCAGGACGTCGCACATCATGGACAGACAAGGAAGGCGCAACGCATGACAACGACCCGATTTTCACCATCGACGACGTGCAGTCAACGTCACTCGACAACGTGATGGGACAGGACGACGATTGGGATCCGACAGCTCTTACCGAGCAGGCTTCCGCTCCTGCGAACGTTATCATCAACACCGACACCAAGGCGTTGACATGGGATAACAGCGATTATGTGTTCTGTTGGGTTATATTCAAGAATGGCGCCTATGTAGCCAACACTACCGTGCCTTCATACGAAGTTGACGATACCGCTGCCACATGGTCAGTGCGCGCCGCCAACGAGATGGGAGGTCTGAGCGAGGCTGCAAACGCCACTGTTCCAACTGCCATCGACGGTGTGAATGTTTCCTCAGTCAAGTCTGTGGCTTACTACAACCTGCAGGGTATCAAGGTAAACAAGGCCTACAAGGGCACTGTGATAAAGATTGAGACTCTTGCCAATGGCAAGAAAGTGATAACCAAGGTCAACTGAATCTGACACTGGATTCAGTTCCCTTTCAAACAAAGACCTCCGTGGCAAGCCTGTCACGGAGGTCTTTTATTGTTATGTATCAGTTTTCTTGTTATTTCCTTTGTATTTCCATTATTTATTTGTAACTTTGCCGCCAAATTGCGCATTATCATATACAAAGGATGAAGAATAACAACAACGAACGCATGGAGCTGCCTATATGGCTGGCCCTTGTCCCACTGCTGTTGCTGATGGCAATGCTGGTATTTACTATTCGTACCTTCGGCGGCGACTCACTGAGCGGACCGAGCCAGATAGTGATGCTGGCGGCTTCGGCAGTGTGCTGCATTATTGGCATCGGGGCGGGCAAGGTGAGATGGCACGAATTTGAGAGTCAAATAGCCAAGAACATATCCCACGTGTCGTCGGCATTGATAATCCTGCTGTTTATCGGAGCGTTGGGAGGCGCATGGATGGTGAGCGGTGTGGTGCCGATGATGATATATTATGGGCTTGACATAATACATCCGAGCGTGTTCCTTGCTTCCACTTGTGTCATAAGTGCCGCAGTGAGCGTGATGACCGGCAGCTCGTGGACCACTATCGCCACCATCGGTGTGGCTCTTATGGGCATCGGCAAGGCGCAGGGATTCGACGAGGGATGGATAGCGGGAGCCATCATCAGCGGAGCGTATTTCGGCGACAAGATATCGCCGTTGTCCGACACCACGGTATTGGCATCGAGCGTATGCCACGTCAATCTTTTCTCGCATATCAGATATATGATGATTACGACGATTCCCTCGTTCTCGATAGCCATGCTGATATTCTTCGTTGCGGGATGGGCGCATACGGCAACGGAGACTGCACACTTGGCGGCTTGCCAGGAGGCTATCGCGGGAAGATATGACATCTGTCTGTGGCTGCTAATTGTTCCCGCAGCCACTGCTATTATGATAGTCAAGAAGTTGCCCGCATTGGTGACTATGTTTGCCTCCACGTTGATGGGGGTGTTGTTTGCGCTGATATTCCAGCCGGATGTTATAGCAGAGATTGCCGATGGAGACATGTTTAGAGGCGCCATGCAGGCCGTGTATGGAGGGACGGCTATAAAGACCTCTGACGCGATGCTCGACGAGCTGGTGGCAACGAGGGGAATGGAGGGAATGCTCTCCACGGTGTGGCTGATACTTTGCGCCATGTGTTTCGGCGCTACGATGACTGCGGGCGGCATGACGGCGGGCATCACCCGACTGTTCACACGATTTGCACGGGGGCGAACTTCCACCGTGTCGTCAACCGTAGCCACAGGACTGGTGCTTAACACCACTGTAGCTGACCAGTATATGGGCATATTGCTTTCGGGAAACGTGTTCCGCGAGATATACGACAAGAACGGCTTGGAGCGCCGGCTGCTTAGCCGTGCCACCGAGGACTCGGTGACGGTGACATCGGTGCTTATTCCGTGGAACTCATGCGGTATGACGCAGAGCACGGTGCTCGGTGTAGCCACTCTCACCTATCTGCCCTACTGCTTTTTCAATCTCCTCAGCCCGCTGATGAGCATTATCATTGCCATTACGGGATATAGGGTGAAATTGAGAGTTAAGAATTAAGAATTAAGAAAAACATTATGAAGAAGCTACTGAAGATTATTGCCGGGGGCTTGGGAGGAATGGTCATCGGCTTTGGTATTGTATGGTTGATTATTGCATTGATAGACAACGGGGAAACAAACGTGAAGGAAGACAAGGACATTGATTGGATGCTAATGGCGGCAAGCATGGCACTGTCGATGTTCTTCCTTGTGATATGTGGCATATTGCAGACTATACTTCACGAGGCAGGGCATCTGCTCGGAGGATTTGCCACAGGCTACAAGATGTTGTCGTTCAGGATATTCAAGTATGTGCTTGTTAATAATGGAGAATGCTTGCGTTGGAAACGATACAATATATCTGGCACGATGGGACAGTGCATAATGGTTCCGTCGGAGAAGATTAAGAATGACAATATCCCGTATTTCTGGTATAATGTTGGAGGAGTGGCGGTGAATGTCTTGCTTGCCGTGGTATCCCTGATAGTCCTGAGATTCACGGATTTGGGGATTATCAGTATGTCATTCTTTCTTATGCTGACATTTACCGGACTTTTCCTTGCACTGATGAACGGACTGCCCTTGACTGTGAATGGAGTAAGCAATGACGGACGTAACATCATTATCCTTGCCCGTAAACCGGAAATGCGCCTGCATTTTCTTAACATGATGAGGATTGCTGGAGAGATGAGCGGAGGACATCGGCTTAAGGATATGCCAGGAGAGTGGTTTACTGACGAGCCAGTGAAGAATGTAAAGGACTATTTCATTCTTTCAAGCCGTGTGACATATATGTCATTGCTTGAGGACAAGGGCAATCTCGACAAAGCACGCGAAATAGCAGAGGAACTAATGACATTCGGCAAGAAATTGCCACAGATATTCGCATTGGAAGTGGGTGCAGAGAATGTAATGCTTGAGCTGATGACTACCAACCGCAGGGATATCGTGGAAAAGTTATGGAACAAGCAACTGCAACGTTATACATCTGCCAACAGCAAGTATTCGCCAATGAAATTCGCTGTACTCTATGCCGTGGAACTTATCCATAACAACAATAAGGAAAAGGCGGAAACTTACCGTCAAAAATTAGAAAAGAATATGGATAACTTCACCATGCCAGGTGAGGCAAAGACGGCTCTCGAACTTATCACACGGATAGCATAAATATCCCCGAACGGGTATAAGATGTTAAATAATCATATTTTTTATACCTTTTAGGGTATAGTTTACGAAAAATTCATTATCTTTGTACCCGATAAGGTATAAAAAAGGCAATGAATATGGATATGCAACTGTCTGTTTTCGTCAAAGAAATGCGACGTGAACACTCGCTCACCCAAGAGGACCTCGCTGCCAAGGCTGGCGTGGGACTAAGATTCGTGCGCGACCTGGAACAGGGCAAGCAGACGCTGAGAATGGACAAGATCAACCAGGTGCTCGCATTGTTCGGAAGGGAAGTCGGGGCGGT
>JAQXRI010000027.1 GCA_029218445.1 Prevotellaceae bacterium
TTTTGAAGGTAAGGTCGGCCTTTGGGTCAAGATAACGTTTAGCCATGATTCAAAATGCAGTTTTTCGATGGCAAAGATAACAATATTATATAACATCTCCAAACTTTTTAAGAAAAAAGTGCAATATTATGCGCTGCCCGCATCCATAGTGACTGCGCAACGATGGCTTCGCATTGTCATGATTTAGTTGCTTCATGCAAATAACAGCACACGCCGAGTCTTCATCATTTCTGCTAAATTAAGCTTGGTTCTAAGTTTATCAAGAGCCACATTCAGTTTCAATACATTAACTTTCTCGGGGCCGAAGAGTCCGAGCAGCGGGCGTTGGATGGATTGCTCTACAATCGACGCCACGAGATGTTCGTCGATATGGCGGGCGGCTGCCACACGCTTTACTTGCACACGGGCTGACTGAGGGGTAATGTCGGGATCAAGACCCGAACCACTGGCAGTAACCATCTCCGCCGGCACATCCTTGCGCTTGAGGTAAGGATGATGGACGAGGAACGTGTCGATACGAGCATTCACTTCAGCGAGATATTCAGGATTCGTAGGTCCCTTGTTGCTTCCGCATGAGTTGGCGGCATCATAGCCATTGCCGGCACAGGAGGGACGTCCCCAAAAATAGATGTCCTTCGTAAACATCTGCCCGACGTTGGCTGCTCCGACCACTTTGCCGTTCACCTCTACAGTTTCTGCATTGCCGTCGCCCGGACCTGCCACTTTGCCGAAAATCCACAGCACCTATACATATGCCAAAGACAAAAAAAACACAAAAGACGAGTGTCAATCTGAACGCTTTAATAAAATTTTTCATATCTGTATTGTCAATTAAAAGAATAAACCTACGATTAAATCAATCAATTTTATGCCCACAAAGGGAGCAATGACACCACCCACACCGAATATCAGCAGGTTGCGACGCAGCAAGGCACTTGCCCCTATCGGTTTGTACTTCACACCGCGCAAAGCCAAGGGTATAAGCAGCGGAATGATGATGGCGTTGAAGATGACTGCCGACAGAAATCCAAAGGCCAATGCCAATGCCATGGGGATAATCAGTATGCTCCAGCACTCTACGATGTCGGTGAGATAGGTTGGGTTTTCCAACGGATGAGAGGAATTCACACCGAAATAACCTCCACCATTGGTTCCGAGTTGCTTGATGGCTACGATGGCAGCCGTAGGACCTTGCGACACTTGCTGAGTCTGTCCCTCCAGCGTGGTCAACTCCATCTTACCGTCAAAACCCATCGGTGTGCCTTCCACTATCAGAATCATACCTACGATGAGTGATAGCGGCAGCAGTATTCGTGTGGTGCTCAACATTAGGTAACGCCAGAAATTTCCGATTGTCTGCGTAGTCTTTGCCGCCAATGCTTTCATGATACCAGCCATGGCAGCCATACCCGTAGCGGCAGTGATAAACTGGAAGAGCATGATGACGAATAGCTGTGTGAAATAGGTCAGTCCGCTCTCGCCGCTATAGTGCTGCAGGTTGCAGTTCACCATAAACGAGATACATGTGTTGAATGCCTGGTGGCATGTCTGTCCGATATTGCCGTCGGGGTTAAGCGGCAGCACACCCTGAGCCACCAACAGCACCATTCCCCATACAAACCAAAAGAGGTTCACCACGAGCAGAGCGCGCAGAAACTGCTTCCAGTTCATCTCTTCATCAGGATTCACGCCGCTCAACCTGTACATCCAACGTTCCACCGACTTCATGAAGTCGAGGCACGTCTTTTCGCCTTTATACACTCGGGCGATATACTTCCCGAGCGGCCATGCAAGTCCTACCATGAGGACAACCTGTAGGATTACTACCAAAATCTCTGTATTCATACGTCAATTAAAATTTTTCAGGCTTAATGAGCACGTACATCAAATACGCAAACATCACCAAGCTAACGATAAACAATGCTGTGTACATAACTGAAATCTCCTTTAAATTTTCTCAAACGTTTGTGCAAGCGAGTGGAGAGCCGAATCTTGATTCGAGCTATCCCGAGTGCCGCCAAAGGTGCGCGAAGCGAACCAGTCGATACATTTGTAAAACAACCAGAAGCAGCCCAAGCCGCTCAACAGGCCAATCACGAATCCAATTGAAAACAAATCCATTCTTTTCTTTCTTTTTTATTAAATTATACAATCTTGTTATCACCATTTGAATTGGCAATGTATATGCCAAAAACGCTACACTAATGATAAGATATTGATTATTAATAAAATAAGGAAAAGACTGGTGTTGACAGAGAATAATAAAACCCTTTCAAAATGAAATGCTTCATTCACTTTGAAAGGGTTGGAATATGGGGTCAGAGGATTATCTAGTGAATAAGTTTTCGGCTGCAAAATTACAACAAACGGAACAAAGAAGCTATACCTGAAAAGTGGTAAATATTACCATTAGTCAGTTTGTCTCGAAAAAAAAATCATTCAAGACACACTATGGTTAATAATGATTAATATTATTGTTTGTTAACAATACATTTAACATTGCAATAATCTAAATCAAAATAATAATCTTATCTTTGCGCAAGCATAAAATAACTTTATTTCCATATATATGAACGTTACCAAACTTTTAGCACTTGCCCTATGCTTAGCCTTGCTGTGTTCTTGCGATGATGCCAACACTTGCAAAGCAGTCGAGCGACCAAAAATCATTTTTGACACAGACATAGTCGGAAGTACCGACGATTTGGTTGCCCTTTGTGCCCTATACAAATATATGGATGAAGGAAAATGTGATGTCATAGGCATTATAGTGGATCGTGAAGGCGAAAAGAACGCTGCTTGCGTTGATGTATTCAACACCTATTACGGACATCCCGACATTCCGATAGGTCTCGTCAGAAACGGAATAAACAATTCTGTCGTATGGAATGATTATTCAGGCATAGCACAATGGAAAGATTCTGCTGGTAATTGCCTCTTCCACCATACCATAAAAGATTACTCCACTCTCCCCGACGGATGGGAATTATACCGCACACAGCTCCTTTCCGCTCCCTACAAGTCAGTGACCATTGTCTCAGTGGGGTTTGTTACAGCCCTTTCACAGCTTCTCGAAAGTGAAGG
>JAQXRI010000028.1 GCA_029218445.1 Prevotellaceae bacterium
TTGTTACGATTTACGCTTGTTTTGATTTGCAACACTAAGATAAGTGAAAAATCTGACATGGCAAAATCCTGAGCAACTTTTTGTTGCTCAGGAACTTATAAATAAAGTTAAATCAAAGTGTTGCGGAATTAAGGATGAATACCGCATCGACGACGAGGAGCAATGGACCATAGTCAACAATCCATCGTCGCTGCGACTTGACAATCTGATGGTAGGCACGCATACGCTTGAAATGCGGGTGTCGGGATTTGGTTCCACTGCCACTACATACGAGCTGAATGTCTATCCCACGCTTCTGTTCTATCTTGAAGCCTTGCTGATAATCCTTGGCATTGTGCTCTTCGTCTTGTGGCGCAAGTGGCGCAAGTACACTAAGGTGCTTCTCTCTGAGCATCACGACACCGAGCAGGCGCTGATTGACGAAATGGTGAAAGAAAGGGAAACGGAAAACGATGGCGAAAACAACAGCGACAATGAAAACGGGCAGAAGAAGAAATACGAAACGGCACGCATTGACGACAACGAATTGGAACGCATCTTCCTGCGATTGGACAAATATGTGGTAGAGTCCAAGCCTTATCTCAACAAAGAACTGAAGATGAGCGACATTGCGTCGGTGTTGAGCGTATCGCCAAGTCATCTGAGCCAAGTGTTCTCCATACATGTAAAGGAGTCATATTACGACTACATCAACCGTTACCGTCTTGAAGAGTTTAAGCGGCTTGTGGCAGAAGGCCAACACAAGCACTTCACCGTGGCTGCACTAAGCGAGCAATGCGGCTTCAAGCGAACCTCCTTCTTCTCTACCTTCCGCAAAATGGAAGGTATGACTCCTACGGAGTGGATACAGAAATATCATTAGTTTTTTAGGAGATAATTTGGGAGTTAAGGAGTTAACTCTTTAACTCCTTAACTCCTAAAAAAGCTACTTGTTGTACAGCATCAGCGTTCCCCAACCAATCTGGTCGAAGGCACCGGAGTTCTGTCCGTAGCGTTCGTCACCCGAACCGCCCTCGGGACGCAATACCTCGGCGTAACGCTTGATGAAGTAACTACCTGCGGTGTTCTTGTAGTGATTCCAGTATATCTCGTAGCCGGGACGCATCTGTCCGCGGTAGAGTCCACTGAACGTATTCTGCATCTTTCCTGCCTCATGGCTGCTGTTTGAACACCACTTTCCAACGGGAGTGAATGGGATTTGACTTTCGGCATAGAGCCAATTGCCTCCCTGTATCACCTGCCCGTCAACGACGGTGAGGTCTTCATGCTTGCCGTCCTTCAGGTTGGCAAGGGCACTGTATTCAGCCATGTGAAGGAGTGCATTGTCGTTGCTTGAGAAGAAGTCGAGATACTTTGCCTCGGGGTTGTCCTGATAGAGTGCCCATGCTGCCTGTGCCAACTGACCAGCCACTACGATAGCCATTGTGGCGTGGCCCTGGTCGCGTCCCGACTC
Organism: Prevotellaceae bacterium; assembly: GCA_029218445.1. GTDB lineage: Bacteria > Bacteroidota > Bacteroidia > Bacteroidales > Bacteroidaceae > Prevotella. Next base: position 1,454 of record JAQXRI010000028.1, read on the forward strand.
CTGAGCCTGTGCCACTTTCTCTACAGTGCCGTCAGGACAGGTGAAGTCGTAGGTCTTCTGTACGATGTTGGGCAGTGAGCCAAGTCCTGTGCCGGTCTTGGTGAAGTAGTCGGCTACATAGTTTACAATCTCATCGTCCTCGCAGAGAATGCCAATCTGAAGGTAAGAGCAGAGGTTCACGAGGTCCCAGTTTGACATGTAGTGCTTGGGCGAACCACAAGTGGAATTGCCGTGCAGTTGCAGGAACTTGTAGTTCTTGTCGGCAAAGACATTGAGCATCCAGTTTTTGAATTCGGTGAACTCAGTCTCGCTCCATCCGCTCCAGCCGCGAAGCTCCTCGCCTGCAAGGGCGAAGGTGAAGCCCTGACAGCCGGCTGCAAGATAGAAGTTGTTGTCGTTGGCGGTCACTTCCTTACAACCCTTTGCCCATGCGTTGAGTATGGTGACACCCTTGCGGGCATATTCCTCATTGCCCGTGATGAGATAGAGCAGTCCGAACTGGTAGGCCGAGGCGGCATCCTTCATGGCATCGCCGTAGTTCTGCACTCCTTCTTTCGTGCCTGTTGGGTCGCCACGCACAATCTGCTCGTGTACATGAGGCGTTACGCCGTAGTCGCCTATCACGTAGCGGTTCTGCTTCAGGTTCTCAAACTCCTCCTTGCTTTCCTTCGACAGTGTACCGGCAGTGATGGCTGCCTTCACACGCTCGAAATCGGCCTTCGTGTAGAGGGCGCAAGGGTGAACGTAGTTGAGTGTGACCTCGGGTTCAGGCTGATAGCCTGAGAGGTCGATTGTGCCGTAGTCGTTCTTTTGGCAGGAGGTTGGCAGCAGCGCAGCCACTGCCAAACCTATTGATAATATTGTCTTTTTCATTTTTCTCAGTTTTACAAGTTATTTCTTCACTTCGTATGTCAGTCCGTCAACATCCGTGATGTATTTCTTTACGTCATCCACCGACTTGAATGTCTGGAACCAATAGATATTGTATGTAATCTGATGATTGATGGTCTTGATGTCGGCATACTTCAGCTGGAAGGTGTTGAACGAAATTGATTCGTTGGTAGGAGCAAGTCCGCCAGTACCGAATGCCAATGTTGACATATCGTAGATGAATACATGACTGCCGTCAGAGCAAAGCAGGTCGCCAGTATATTTGTTGTTACCGCCGCCGAGAGCCTTGAAGTCGGCACCACTTTCCGACTTACCTACGCAGTCGAAGTTGAGATTGCGTGTTGTAACACCCTCTGCCTTGTAGAGATCTTTCACGTCATCCACCTTGATGGCGATTATCGGGTAGTTACCTGCATGTAGCACAGCAGGAGTGTCCCACCACTTGATGTCGGCACGCTGTGCAGTGGCATTCTGCGAATAAGTGGTTACGGTGATGTAGCCGTCATGCCACTCGTGTGACGATGATGTGCCGTTGCCACTCTGTTTAGCGTTATATACACTATAGTGGTTGGGGTTGTGGTATAGTTCGCGGAGCAGTCCCACCGGTATGGTGAGGTTGATGCTGCTGCTGTTGCCGTTAGGACAAGTGGCTGTGATGGTAACGTTGCCGAATCCCTTGAACTTGACCACGCCGCCTTCCACGGTAGCCACAGCCTCGTTGCTTGTTGTCCATGTGAGCTGCGACAGTGTGCAGTCGCTTGGGTTGGTGGTGAAGTCGAGCTTCAGCTCCTGCTCGTTCAGGGCGCAGCAGTAGCCGTTCTCTGTTGAGTACTTCTGGTCGATGCTTACTTCCACTGGGTCAACCACGCGCTTCACCTTGATGGTCTTCTTTGCCGACACGTTCGAGCCGTCGAGGGCTGTGGCGGTAATCTCTACAGTAGCGGTAGTGCCACTTCCAGAACTAATGGCCGTAACAACGCCTTTGCTGTCAACGGTAGCGGTCTTGGTGTCGCTCGAAGTCCATGCGAGAGTGCGGTATGTTGCCGATTCGGGCATGATGTCATACTTGATGGCGAGCTGTTCGCCTTCATACACCTCGTCGCTTTCCGACGAGAGAGTAATCTCGGTAGTCTGGCGGAGGTGCTCGTCAACCTTAACCTTCAGGTTGGCGGCCACTCCCGAACCTGAGAACATTCCCACTGGCATCACGTTGATGATTGAGTAGCCCAGTCCCTTCTCGCTGAGGGCCACAACCTTGCCGCCATCCACTGAGGCGACCGTAGCATCGCTTGTGCTCCACACCACGTCCTTGTAAGTGGCGGTCTCTGGACTCACGGTGCAGGAGAGTGTCACCTCCTGACCCTTGATAAGTGGAAGAACCTCGGCTCCCGTACCGTCGGTATATATGAGTTTCGAGAATTCCTCCGGCACCTGCATCTCGATGGCATCCGGGCAGAACGCCTCGCTGACGTTGGGCACCACATTGGTGTCGTCGGAGCAGGATGTATGCAGCAAGCCGATAGACAGCAATGCTGCGTATAAATAATTTCTCTTCATAATTCTTTAATCTTTTAATTTTTTAATTTTTTAATCTCTTAAGCGGGCAGGCCCGCTTAAGACCTACTCCCATCCCGGATTCTGCTTGAGATTTGGATTGAGCTGACGCTGGTCGGAAGGCAGAGGATAGAGATAGTTCTTCTGGTCCCACTTGCGTCCGTCGTAGAGGATTATGCATCCCTCGCCGTTCTTCGGGCGCGACTGCTTCGACCAGTTGGTCTCAAACCATGTGCCGGTCATCTTCACTCCCAGTTGGACTTGTGGCATCTCCGTCTCGGCTGTCTTCCAGCGCTTCAGGTCGTCGATGCGGAATCCTTCGAGATACAGCTCCACGGTGCGCTCGCGGCGAATCTCCTCGCGCATCGAGAGTCCGTTGCTTGTAACGAAGCTGTTGGAGAGCTTAGGCATTGTCGGGTTCACACGCAGTCTGACGAGGTTGAGGCTCTTGTCGAGGTCGTTGTCTGAAATCTTGTCGTTCAGCTCATAGATGGCCTCGGCAAAGTTGAGCAGCACCTCAGCATAGCGGATGATGGGGAAGTCCATCGACTCGTAGTAGTCGGCACCCTCGCGCTCCACTGCCCATTTTTGATTCTGGTAGCCTGAGTTGGAGCGAACGTCGGCTGTCTTGCTGTTGGCGATGTCGTCGTCAGTCCATGATGTGCGCCACTTGCCGTCGTTGTCCCAGTGTGCCTCGCCGTGCCAGAGCATGTCGTTGTCCATGCGTGCGTCGCGGTTCTGGAATTCCGATGTGGCAGACTCATATCCCTTGAACACCTTGCTCTTCTCGACGGGCAGACCGTCGGAGCAGAGGAACATATTTGCCATCTTGCGGGTCACGAAGCAAGCGTTGGCGAGATAGCCGTGGGTGATGTTGATACTCAACTTGTCGTTGAAGCGGTGACGCTTGCTCCATATATATTCAGTATTAGCCGACTTCGAGAGGTTGAGCGGGTTGCACTGTATGCCGTCTTCAAGAATGAACATGTAGCGGTAGCTCTGGTTGATGGTGCTGATGCTCTTGTTCACGAGGTCGGCGTTGTAGAACAGCTTATACGGATTGCCTTCCTTCTCTATTATCTGCTGTGTGGCGGTCTTGGCACGTGTGAGGAGTGCCGTCGAACGCTCGGTATTAGAACCGTTGCCCACATGGAACTTCTGCCATGTACCCTCGTAGAGAGCTACGCGAGAGAGCATTGCCCAGGCGGCAGCCTTGCAGAGGCGTCCTTCCTCGGTGGGCGACTGCGGCAGCAGTTCTGCGGCCTTCTCAAGGTCGGCAATGCACTGGTCGATTACCTCGCCGCGAGGGTTGCGCGCTCCGTAGAGCTGTTCGCTCTCTATGTCGAGCGGTTCGGTCAGTATCTGAGCGTCGCCATATATCTGCACCAGCTCGAAGTGGAGGTAGGCACGGAAGAAGTAAGCCTCGCCCATAGGCTGGGCTATTTCCAGTTGGTTGGCATATCCTTCTGCATTCTTCAGCAGGAGGTTGGTGTAGTAGATGCGTTTGTAGATGGACGTGAAGTTGCCGTCCTTCTCGGGCACGGTGTTTGTACCCATGCTATACACGTTCTGCGACGACTGGCAAACGATGTCCGAACGGTGGTCGCTGTGTACGCCGCCGCCCAGCGTGTTCTGGTAGTCGGTGCCGCTCTGCAGGTCGTGGCTCCAGCCGTAGAACTGGTTGGCGAAAAGCTGGAAGTTGTCAGCCTTGCTCCACACGAGGTTGTCGCCGAGCGAGTCCTTCGGGTCGAGGTCGAGACATCCCGTGAGTGAGACTGTCAGCAGTCCTGCGCATATATATTTATATAATGTTGTCTTCATAATTGTTTAATATTTTTTCTTCATTGACTTTGACGATGTCTGGCTTCACCTCAGCATACTTCAAGCAAGCTCGACTCTGCTGTTGGTTCGCGCAGCAATTCAATTTTCAATCTTCAATTTTTCAATCTTCATCAGAACGTTACGTTCATACCGAATGTGAAGTTGCGGGTGAACGGATAGAGTGCCGTACCTGATGTGGCAATGCGTGACTCAGGGTCCCAACCGTCGCTGATCTTCGTAGTCTCCCAGAGGTCAGTACCGTTGAAATACACTCTCAGGTTTTCAATCACCTTTGTTGCCTGCAGCCACTTCTTCGGGAAGGTGTAGCCGATGGAGAGGGTCTTCAGGCGCAGGTAGCGTCCGTCCTGTGCTGTAAGCGACGATGCCTGGTAGTTATACTGGTTGATGTTGCTGTCGTTGGTGTAGGGAGCGTAGTAGGCGTCGGGATTGTCTTCCGACCATACATTGCCTATCGACGAAGCGAGGTTGTTCATATACAGACCGCGGTAAGGAACCACCCAGTTGGTTGAGTTGCCGCGATAGATGAAGCGGTTGGCTGCTCCTTGGAACACAACGCTGAAGTCGATGCCTTTCCACGAAGCTCCGAGATTGAACGAGTAGCTTATTTCGGGATTGCTCGAACCGAGATAAATGAGGTCGTTCTCGTCGAGTTTGCCGTCACCGTTCTCGTCACAGTACATGTTGTCGCCCACGCGGAGGTTGTTGGACATTCCTATACCATTGTTGTTATAGTAGAGGGCGAGGTAAGCCTGACGCTGCTCTTCGTTCTGTATCTTGCCTGCATAGCGGTAGCCGAAGAGGGATGACAGTCCGTAGCCCACGTAGTTGGAGTGGTAGCCAGGCGACTTCACTGCTGTGCCCTGATATTCGGTCAGCTCGTTGCGTGCGAAGGTGAGGGTTCCGCCGACGTGATATTCCACGTCGCCCGTCTTGCCGTTGTAAGTCACCTGTCCTTCCCATCCCCAGTCCTTGAATTTGCCGACGTTGGCCGATGGGGCTGAGTCGCCGAGTGTGCCAGGCAGCGTTACCGACACGAGCATGTTGTCGTTGCGCTTCTGGAAGTATTCCACCGTACCGTTGATGTTGTGTCCCTTGGCTATGTTGAAGCCGAAGTCAACGGCTATGTTGTAGTTCTTGATGCGCTCCCACGAGCGGGTCTTTGAGGCGAAGGTGCCGTTGGTGGCAAGGTAGGAGATGAGTCCGCTGCCGATGTATGCACCGCTGTTGGAGTGGAGGTTGTACAGCTGCACGCCGTCATAGTTGCCGATGCCGCTTTGGTTACCCACCTCAGCGTAAGATGCACGCAACTTGAGGTTGTTTATCCAGCTCACGTCCTTGAGGAATTTTTCTTCGTTGATGCGCCATCCTGCACTCACTCCCCAGAAGAAAGCCCAGCGGTTTTCGGCGAGGAACTTGGAAGAACCATCGTAACGTCCGTTTACTTCCAGCAGATAGCGGCTGTCGAAGTCGTAGTTGGCGCGGAAGAAGTAGGAGAGGATAGAGTTCTGGTAGCGCGATGTGTCGTAGAGCTTGATGTCGCCTGTACCGTTGATAATCTCTATGCCTTCAAGGATGTTCTCGGCAGTGGCACCGAAGCGCTTGAAGTCCTTGAACTCATACTGCACACCTGCTGTGAGGCTTGTGCCGTGCTTGCCGAAGTCCTTATGGCCGTTGAGGTAGCCGGTGAGGGTGTAGTTGTCGGCACGCTCGTTCATCTGACGATAATATGACTTAGCCTGTGTGGGGTCGGTGAGCACCACTTTCTCGCCTGTGATGTTGTAGTACTGGATACTGTTCTTCACCTCGTCGAGAGTCTTGCTGTAGGTGTTGTAGCCGATGTTGGCGTTGGCTGTCAGCCAGTCGGTTATCTCGTAGTTCAAGGTCTCGCTGATGTCGATGCGTGATATTGACATTGTCTTGTCGCCACCATATTCAGCCTTTGCCACTGGTGAGCCCCACGAACCCCATGCGTATGGCTTGCCGTTGAGTGAAGCCATAGGCAGACCGGGCTGGGGAAGCGATGTGGTGAGCACGTGGTCGATGTCCGTCGGCACTACGTTTTCCTTGCGGAAGTAGGCGATGTTCGACTCGAGCTTTATGCGGTCGCTGAACTTTTATGTGTCGCTCACGCGGAAGGTGTAGCGCTGGTTTTTGTTGTTGCCGAACTGGAGGTTAGAGCCGTCGTAGTTGTAGGCAAAAGACACGCGGTAGTTGTGCTTGTCAGAGCCGCCGCTCACGCCGAGGTTGTGTTCCATGTTCCAAGCATTGCCGAAGAGTCCACCGAGCCAGTCAACGTCAGAGAACACAAAGTCCGACACGTCGGTGAAGGCAGCCTGGCCGAATGGGTTGGCAGAGCGGCTGAGGTCAATGTACGAGCCGGCATACTGCTTTGCGAGTTGGGCGTAGGTGTACCACACGCTCGACGTGTTGTTGTCGTTCTCCAAGCACTGCATCAGTCCGTCGGCCCATTCCGTCAGCGACATGGTTTCGGGCTGGAGTCCCGGAGTCTTCAGTGTGGCGGAGAAACCATAGTTTACGTTCACCTTTCCTTCTTTTCCTTTCTTGGTGGTGATGATAACCACACCGTCGGCGGCACGCGAACCATAGATGGCAGCCGAACCGTCCTTGAGGAAGTTGATGCTCTCGATGTCGTTTGAGTTCACGCTGTTCATGTCGCCGGCCACACCGTCGATAATTACGAGCGGACCGCCGGAGTTCATTGACACCGAACCACGTAGCTTCATCGACCATCCCTCATCGCCTGGAGCCGACGAGCCACGGGTAATCATAACACCGGGCACCTGACCTTGAAGTGCCTCCATAGGAGAAGCGAGCGAACCCTTCTCTGCCAGTTGCTTGGCACCAACTACTGAAACGGCACCAGTGAGCGACTCCTTCTTTTGAGTACCGAAGCCCACTACTACCACTTCCTGTATCACTTCAGCGTTCTCCTTCATCGTCACGTTGATGGTTTGCTTGCCTGCAACGGCAATTGTCTGGTCAACGCATCCGAGATAGCTGAACTTCAGCGACTCCTTGGCTCCCACCTTTATGGTGTAGTTGCCGTCGAAATCGGTCACGGTTCCGCCCGTCTTTCCCACGATTTGCACCGTGACACCGATGAGCGGTTCACCGAATTGATCCACCACCTGACCTTTCACGGTCAGTGTCTTCTCTGCCTGTGCGATGCCTTGCACGGCATGCGCTGCCACCGCCTTCATTGGCAGTGTCAGTCCTGCCGAGACTATCAGTCCCAAGGCGCAGAGTCTGTCAATCTTTCTACGTTTCATGCTTTATCTTTTTTAATTATCAGTTAATCTTTTTAAGAAATACGAAACGTAGTTTTCATTTACGTGGCGATAATCCATTTTTTTAATTAACTGAACGACTCGTCAACTTGTTAACTCGTCAACTTATTAATAATACGTTTGAAAAATACAATTACCTCAAATATCTTGTGGTTTATTCAACAATCACCACGAATCCGCCTCCAATGTTCATGTCAACGGCGAATGGTTTAGCGGGATTGATTGTGATATTCTTCCTAACCAACTTGGTGGGCTGCTTGTCGGCATTCTTGGCATCCATCCATATCGTGGCTTTGTGATTGCCGTTGCCAAGGAACGACAGGTCGAGGCTCACCTTGCGCTTTGTGCTGTTGTTCATTCCAGCCACAAACCAGCGTCCGTCTTCCGCCTTCTTTGCCATTTCGATATGCTCACCGGGATAGCCGTCGATGAATCGGGTTTCGTCCCACGACATCTTCACCTCGCTCAGGAAGTCCATTCCAGGCTGACCCATGCAGCGGTCGGGATGCTCGCAGAACACGGTGTAGGGGCTCTCGTAGATGACAAACTTGGCAAGTTCCTGGCAGCGTGTGTTCATAATCTCTGCCGGACGTATGAGCTTTGTCCATCCAACCTTCGGGGCAGCCTCATAGTCGGCAAGGAATTTTTCTTTTGTCACGTTGATGAAGCCTCCTGGAGTGTAGTCCATCTGTCCGGCAAGCATACGGGTGAAGCAGAGTGTGATGTTGTGCTCAGGAGTGATGCGTGTGGAGAACTTTGAATACTCCTCGCCCAGCACGCCCTCGCGCGTCATCATGTTGGGATAGGTACGGTCAACGCCGTCGGGCTTGTAGGCTCCGTGGAAATCGACCATCAGATGATGCTTAGCAGCCTCGCGTATTATCTTGCGGTACCATGTGGTGGCATACTGGTTCTCGTGGTCCATGAAGTCAATCTTCACTCCCTTCACTCCCCATTTCTCATACAGCGGGAATGCCTCGCGCCAGTTGTCCTGCTGCGATATGTCGGCACTGTGAATCCACACCCATATACCCACGTTCTTCGCCTTGGCATATTCAATCAGCTCGGGCACGTTCATGTAGTCGGCACACTGCATGGGATAGGCAGCGGCGCTGTTGAACTTGCCGTACCATTTCCAATCCACCAGCATGTAAGGCCAACCCTGTGCTGCCGCCATATCCACGAAGCGCTTTGCGTCGGGCAAGGTCACAGCGTCCTCGATGCTCCACCATGTGTCCCATGCCGAGATGCCAGGCTTAACCCATTCCTTGGCATCGGCAATGGCGCAGTCGGGGTTGAGGCTGCGCACCACCTCGCTCTCGATGAAGCGTCCGGGATTGTCGCCTATGAGCACCACGCGCCAGCTCGATGTCTTGCGGTCGGCAAACAGCACCTTTATCTCTTTCTCGTCGTCGGCACCGAAGGGAGCAAGACGTGCGCCGAGCATCACCGTGCCGTCTTTTTCCAACTGTTTTCCCCTTCCGATATAAAATCCTGGCCACTCGTTCATGTCGGCCTCAAGTATTGCCATATAGTTGCTCTTGTCAACTTCAATGAGATAGGGCAATCCCTTTACCAATGTGTCGGTCTGCTCTGTCACGGGAGTCTTGTAGAACTCGCTCTCCTGCGACGAAGAGTAGGGACGGCGGTAGTCACTCATCCATGCGCTCGACTGCGATGGCACGGCGAAGCCCGTCAGTTCCTTCATTATGCGGCGATAGTCAAATCGCTTGCCGCCATAGAGAGTGTAGCGGAAAGCCACTCCTTCGTCCATCACGCGGAACTCCACGTCCATCCTGCGTGCGTCGCCCTTCTTCTCCTTCAGCTTCAGCGTGAGCGAGGTGTAGGGAATTCTCACGTGTGCATGCTTGGCTTTCACCACTGGAGTCCATTCCTCCACGCCGCTCTTTGGCTCAGCCTTTTCTATGCAGTCAAACTCTCCTTTCATCGGCTTCTCGCCTACAAACTCAAATCCCATCGGCGATGGAGCCACCATCGTCAGGTTGTTCTTCTTTACCTCGTAGGTCAGCGTCTTGCCGTTGCTTACGTTGAGCACGATAGTTCCGTCGGGCGAAGCCACCTTGTAGTCTTCCGCCCATGTAGATGTTGCGGCAAGCAACATCATCAGTGTAAGTACTTTCTTTATATACGTTTCGTTTATTCGTCGTTTTTTAGTAATACGGAAAAGAAGAAAAAATTACGTGGAAAAATACATTGCTACACTCTACGTTATTACATAACAGAACTTTTTTCGCCAAGCTCAAGGAACTTCTTTTCATTCGGCACCCTTAATAATCACCTTACAAAACACTACCTTTGCAACCGTAATACTTATTACTTGTCAACGCTTTAGTTAGTTTATAAATATGTGTTGCAAGTTATCGTTAGTTATTTAGGTTTGGTAAAAATCCTCGCCGTGATGGCGAAGCTTTTTTTCACAAAAAAGTAGAAAAAGTTTGGCGAATAGTGATATTTGTTGTAACTTTGCTGCTGCTAATAGTTAAAACGGTTGAATCAATGGAGTTATGAACAACAATGTTTCGAAAAAGTAGAAGAATATGGCACGACGATTTCTTGACCCCAAAGCAGACCTTACTTTCAAGAAGGTCTTTGGTGAGCATCCTGACCTCGTAATCAGCTTGCTCAACGCCCTTCTCCCATTTAAGAACAAGGAGGAGGAGATAACATCAATAGAGTATCTGACACCAGAAATGGTGCCCGACAATCCGTTGCGTAAGTTCAGCATTGTAGATGTGAGGTGTAAGGATCAGCGTGGCCGACAGTTCATTGTCGAGATGCAGATGATATGGTCGCATGAGTTTATGCAGAGGGTAATGTTCAACTCTGCAAAGGCTTACGTTCGCCAATTGGACAAAAACGAACAATACCATCTTCTTGAGCCGGTTTATTCATTGAATCTTGTCAACGAGGTTTTCATGAAGGACATTCCCGACTACTATCACTACTTCCGCATGGTTCACGAAAAGCATACTAATAAGGTCATCGACGGTCTTCACTTGGTGTTTGTTGAGTTGCCCAAGTTCACTCCCCACAACATGAAGGAGAAAAAAATGAAGGTGCTTTGGCTGCGCTATTTCACTGAGATTGACGGATATATGGAGACAGTTCCCCAGGACCTTCTCGACAGTTCTGAGATAAACAAGGCCATGGAAGTTGTTGAGGAGTCGTCGTACACTCCCGAACAGATTCTCGGCTACGACATGTTTTGGGACATTATAAGAACCGAAAAGACCTACTATTATAGTGCAGAAAAGAAAGGTCTTGCGGAAGGTCTTGCGGAAGGTGAACAAATAAAGACATTGGAAATAGCACGTAAGATGAAAGCAATGGGATTAAGTCTTGCAGACATAAAAAATGCTACAGGTCTTGCCGACGAAAGTATCGAAAAGTTATGAGCAGTCCTCTTTTTAGTATAATATAACGTAGCATTACGTTACCTCAATCGTAAATTTATTTTATCGTCAGTATCTCCCGTTTTCAGCCGCTGTAATACATATTGCCTCGCGAGGTTGCAATGCTTTCCTCCCGAGGCAAATTTTGTTGCCTCACTTGGCAGCAAATTTTTCCTCGCTTCGCAGCTGTTTTTCCTTCCTCGGCACGATGCCACGCCTACGCCCCAACTTGTCATTTTTTTTCTTCACACCCTCAAACTTCGCCGCCCCCTGGGGGTGTGGGCGTCCCGTACTACCATTACAAAGGGTGGGAACCAACGGTCGTTTTCGTCAGTAAACAACCTAAAAAGCTGGCCGAAGGGAAAAGCAAAGTTCAGTTAAAGAATTAAAAATTAAAGTTCTTTTGACCCTTAGAATGGCTATACAATAATGTATTAAGGCTAAATTAGTGCAGTGGAGTAACTTGCTCTCCCCTAAGGTAAGGGGGAGTCCCCCAACAGGGGGGAGGGAGTATGTACTGCCTCGGTAGGTAATCCGTAAAACCGCCCCTACATCCGGCGGTTACGTCGCGAAAAGGCGAAAAATTAGCGTTGTAATCCACGCTTTTTTGTTTTATGCGACGATTTAACTATTCGATGCTACTTCTTAACCAAGCCATTTCCTACAAACACGCTAATTTTGCAGTCATAATCGATAACATATTATTTATTAATTAAAAACATTAAACTTATGAAAAAATTATTTTTACTTATTGTCACAGCACTGCTTGTAGGAGTAGGGGCGCAGGCGAAAGAAAAGACTATTACCCTGACTTTTGCCAATGATGCAGCTAATGGCATTACATGGAATGCAGGAACAAATACTGTTTCTGATGGAAATAAAATTACTTTCAGTGCTTCATGGTCTCACTCAGAATGGACATTCAGTAAGCCTGTTTATGTGAAAGCATTCTCTTTTGATTCTGTTGCCAAAAATACTGAGCTTACATTTGAATTTCATGACTCTAATGGAAAAATAGGTTATGCTTGTTTTTTCGGCAAAGAGAATGCTGGTTTTTCACAATTTGATATTGTAGAAGTTGAGAAAACTGCGAATATAAAGAAGATTAAATCAATAAAAATTGATAATCGAGATGGAGGCACTGATGTATATGCACAATTTGAGACGATAAAACTTACAATAGTAGATATAAGGAGTTATTATAAGGCAGTTTCACGCTCTGTGTGCGTCATCCGTCGTGGACCGACGGATTTAAGGTGAAGGTCAACGGCGAGGCGGTGACAGCCGAAGAGGTGGACGGATTCCTGCCCATCAGCCACTCGTGGACAAAGGGCGACAAGGTAGAAATCGAACTGCCAATGAAGGTCAGCATTGTGCCGCTGCAGAACTACACCGACTATGTGGCCTTCAAGTACGGCCCGATACTGCTCGGAGCCAAAACCGGCACCAACAACCTCGACGGACTCTTTGCCGACGAAGGCCGAATGGGACATGTGGCATGGGGTCTGCAGAAGAACCTCTACACCGCTACGCTGCTCATTGGCGAGCGCGAGCAGCTTGTCGATGCCATCGAGATGACCGACGCTTCGAAGCTCCACTTCCGCATCAACGGCTACTACAGCGACGGCAAGTGGGCCGACCTCGTGCTCGAACCGTTCAACGCCATTCACGAGGCACGCTACATGATGTATTGGCTGAACGTTGACGGCGAGAAGTGGGACGCCATAAAGGCCGAACTGGAGGCCCAAGAGGCCGCCGCACAACTGCTGGCCGCTCGCACCATCGACTATGTTGATGCCGGAACGCAGCAGAGCGAGAGCGACCACTACATGCAGAAGACCAACTCCAACAGCGGAACATATCAGGGCGAATACTGGCGCGACGGACAGCTGTTCAGCTATCAGATGCAGACCAAGGGCAAGACCGAGGGCGTGACGCTGATGGTGCGCTATTGGGGCGGCGACGCAGGCAACCGCGAGTTCTACATAAAGGTTGACAACACCACCATCGCCACCGAGTCGCTCACCGGCGGCAAGAACGAGTTTGTCAACAAGGAATATGCCATACCCGCCGACCTGCTCGAAGGAAAGACGCAAGTGCGCGTGAAGTTCCAGGCAAAGAGCGGCAACACTGCCGGAGGCGTCTATTACGTGCGCCTGCTCATGTCGGAGAGCGAAGCCACAGCGGTTTCTTCTCCAAATTTTGACACGCCCCGTGCAGATGGCCACATCTATACCCTCGACGGCCGCCGCACTGATGACGACTTCTGCCGTCTGTCGCGGGGCATTTACATTGTAGGAGGAAAGAAGGTGGCAAAATGATTGTGTCGAATAGTGATATGCACTTTTAAGTTATAACACATTTGATTTTCAGGATAATCGTAGATTAAGGTTACAGGAATTGGGTACATCATGACGGCTTGGTGTACCCGATATTTGTCACTGTCGAAATGCGCCAAAGTGCAGAGTAAAAAACAAATAATTGACATAAAGAAAAAAACAATGAGAATCAAAAAACTATTGTGTGCCATGATGCTTATGGCATCGGCGGCAATGGCCGCACAGGAGAGCAACGTGCCGGAGTTTCGCACGTGGGCACCCACAGCCCCAAAAGGCTGGAACTCGTGGGACTGCTACTACTCTACGGTAAACGAGAAGCTGGTGTTGCAAAACGCCAAGTACATGAAGGACAACTTGTTGGAATACGGGTGGGAATACGTGGTGATTGACATTCGCTGGTATGCCAACCATCCGTCGCTCGGCGGCGGCTGGTACAACCAGGAGAAGACACCCGAATGTCAGCTCGACGAATTGTCTTAACCGCCGATTGTAGGGGCGGTTATACCGATAGTTAGATTTCGTCGAACTCACGTTAATGAAGAATGGTTCCTACATTCTCCAATGACTTGTGTCACGGTCGTACCACAGTTAGGGAACAGTCGTGTCGCTAACTGTGGAACGACCGTGTCGCTAACTGTGGAACGACCGTGTCATAGGTTAGGCACTGCCCGATTCAACAGTAAACGTCATTCTTTCGTTGCAGTCGAGTGTCGTCTAACTGCATAATCACTCAAAAAAAGGCTGAGACCCATCACCATAATGCCTGTCGATGATGCGGTCTCAGAGCCTTTTTCAAAGCATCTGTCACCATCGCTGCAATTCAACATACTGATAAACAATGTGTTGAAAAGATGCGGTGACAGTGACAGATGTTTTGCAACTTTTATTTTTTCGATAAGTTGTTAAGTTGTGCTTATTTTATCTCAATCTTTGGAATGCTGCCGTCCTTGTTTCGCTTAAATTCGAGGTAGGCGGTGGAGCGGCGGAAGCCGTTGCCGCCCGAGGGCTTGCCGTCGTGATAGAAGAGATAGGAACGGCCTTTGAAGTCGATGGTGCCGCCATGGATGGTGAACGAGCCGGGCGACTCGTCGGTGATGCGGCCTTGGTATGTCCACGGGCCGTGGATGCTCTTGGCGGTGGAGTAGGCCCAGTGCTCGGGCACTCCGCCGGCGGCATACTCGAGATAGTAGGTGTCGCCAATCTTGTATATCCACGGAGCCTCCTCGAAGTTTGTCTTCATCACCTCCTTGTTCAGCTGCCAGTCGTGCTTCATGCGGCGCGGTCCGAACTGCTTCTCGTCGTCGAGCATGGCTCTCATGTCGCAGATGCCGTTGTCGGCAAATGACTTGTCGATGGAAATCATGTCGTCGTTGAGCTTGGCATACCAGCAGCCGTTGTTTCCCCAGAAGAGATATGCCTGACCGTCGTCGTCAACGAACACCGAGGGGTCGATGAAGCCGAAGCTGCCTGGAATGAGCGGCTTGCCTATGGGGTCGCGCCAAGGGCCTTCGGGACGGTCGGCCACGGCCACGCCAATGCCGTGCTGATGGTTGCTGTTGTCCTCTGCCGCCACATACCAGTACCACTTGCCATTGCGCTCAATTGCCTGCGACGCCCATGCGTTGTCGCCTTGGCGTGCCCATTTGAACGTGGCCGTTGACATCACTATGCCGTGGTCTTTCCAGTGCTTCATGTCTTTGGTGGAGAACACCTGCCAGTCGGGCATGCGGAAATAGGTGGCGGTGTCGAGGTCGTGGCCGGTGAACACATAGAGGCGGTCGCCCGACACGACGGGGGCGGGGTCGGGAGTGTAGCGCTTGTTGCTGACACGTTGCTGCGCAAGTGCAACGCCCGCTGCAGACAACATGCCGAGAGTGAGTGTAGTCTTGATAATGGCTTTCATTTTTTTCTTTTGAATCATTATAATTTGCGTTATTTCAATATGTCGGCAAAGGTACTTCTTTTATTTGTTATTGGCTTTCAAGAATGTTGCAAATTGTTTTTGATTTGTTGCAATTAGGGAGATAAAACAAGTTGACGAGTGAATTCACTCGTCAACTGAATCCACTTGTCCACTTGTCCACTTGTCCACTTGTCAACTTGTCAACTCGTCAACTCGTCAACTCGTCAACTGAATCACAACTTTACACTTATTTCTCCACCGTCATATTTCACCGTCTGCATGTTCTTTGAACCTACGGTGCGGACGTTGAAGGTGCGATGCTGGAGCATGCCGGGGAACTGGCCTTGGCGAGCCTCAATGGTCAGCGTGCGCTTCTTGTCGTTCCACTTCATGGTGATGGTGGAATAAACGCCGCGCTCGTAGTTGTAGTTGTCGCCCTCGTCCTCATAGAGGGTGAAGATGGCGTCGTTGCCGGGATAAACCACGATGTCGAGGTTGTCCCACTGCTTCTCCTGTGCATACTGCATCACTGGAGCAAAAGGCAGGATGCTGCCTGCCTTTACGAACATGGCGGCACGGTCGATGGTGGAGGTAATGGTGACGTCGCGACCACCCTTATAGAGCTTCTCGGTGTAGAACTCATACCAGTCGGCTCCCTTCGGCAAGTACTTCGTTACGGTCTTGGCCTCAGAGAAGGCGCACTTTATTCCATTGCTGTTTTCATTCTTTAATTCCTTCTTGTCCCATCCGCTCATTGCGTCCTCGTTGAAAATCTTCTCCTCGGTGTATTGTGGGTTGAGTATAGGAGTGGCGAGGATAGAGCGTCCGAACATAAACTCGTCGCCCATCTCCCATGTGCGCTTGTCGGCGGCAAAGTCATATACAAGGGCGCGCAGATAGCTCTCGTTGGCTGATGTCACCTGCCATGCCGTACTATATAAATAAGGTAGGAGGCGATAGCGCAGACGGATGGTGCTCTCAATGGCATCATAGATAGGCTCGCCCTTCTTGCCAAACTTATAAATCTCACGAGGCGCGTCGGCACCGTGACTGCGGAAGACGGGGCAGAACAAGCCATACTGCAACCAACGCACGTAAAGCTCCTGATACTGCGGATTACGGGGTGCAGAGCCAGGACCGTCGGTGTTGTAAGAGCCACAGAAGAAACCGCCGATGTCGGAGTTGAAGTTAGGACAACCGGTCATTGTGTAGCTGAGTCCTGCAGGCACCTGCTTGCGCAGCATGTCCCATGTGGAAGCCACGTCGCCCGACCACAGACCTGAACCATAGTGCTGCTGTCCGGCAAATGCCGAGCGGGTCATGATGAACACGCGCTTGTCCTCGGATGTCTTGCGCTGCTTCTCATACACTCCCTTGACGGTCATGAGCGGGAAGGCGTTGCGCACACTGCGCCACGAACCCATGGCGGTGAGATGGTCGTAGTGGGTGT
>JAQXRI010000029.1 GCA_029218445.1 Prevotellaceae bacterium
TACAGAGGTGCTATGCATTTCCGCGACTATGCCGACGAAGAAACGGAGTATACATACGATGCTAACGGCAATATGCTGACGGACAGCAATAAGGGAATCACAAGCATTGACTACAATGTATTGGATTTGCCACAATGTATAAGTACGAAATCAAGGGCTTTATTTAAAGAAGACTCCAACGATACCATATACTATACATATTCGGCAGATGGGACAAAACTACGCTCCACATACAAGAAGGCTGAGTATCGTGTATATCCGTATAATCCAGAAACCTCTTTAACCTCTTTTAATGTTGAGACAGGTTTAAATGTTGGTACAGTCGGTATGGCGAAGCCGATAGCTAAACGTCTTAAGACCAAATACTATTACTGTTCAAATCTCGTCTACGACAATGACAACATTTCCGCCATCCTTTTCGACGGCGGCTACGCAAGTGTGGATAACGACAATGGAATAGTAATGCATTTATCCGTTGACAACATCTCTATAATAGATGTTCATTATGTAGGCTCTATAAAAGATCCGAATGGTGGCTATGGGTATCCAATGATTAAAGATTATTCTGATTTTTTGAAGAGTCAACAAAAATTTAAAAATAAATGAGATTTTTATATACTATATTTTTGTCAGTTATAGGAATGGTTTGTTATGGTAGAACATCTAAAAAACTTGAAAATGGAGTCTATCAGAATGAATCAGGTGCAAGATTGATAGAAATTAAAAATGACACACTAAAGTTCTTATCCTGTTCCTCATCTTCTATAGAGGAAGGGGAAAAGAGCTACTATCCTTTGGCTATTTGTAAAATAACTGAAGCCAGTAATACTTTTTTTGAGATAAATTCTATAGAAAGACCAGAGCAAAGTGCTTTTAAAGACATTTTAATTACAGAAGAAGCTTCAAGTAATAACGCTTCTTATGAAATATCTTTCAAAGTTCCTAATGCATCTATACCTATAAAGTTTGATGTTTGGTGTGGTACAATCTTGTATTCAGGGGTGACTGAAAAAGGGGAATGTACTATAGTGTTGAATAATCGGAACAGAATTAACCCTCCAGAAAGTTTTAGGTTTTCATTTCAACCAATGTATTATGTAGAGAGTAATCCCGCAGGTCAATACTTTGGTGTCTTATACTACATGTATCCGTATGAAGTGAATCTGGATTCAGAGAAAAGTATTGTTATAAAGCTACCTAATATAACAGACACACTTTTCGACCAATATTTTCTTTTGGGAGAATATATACAAGTTGTACCTCATGGCATAAAATGGAGAGGTGAATATTATAAAAAGTTTTAGCGGACAGCAATATAAGGAAATGAAAATACGCCCAAATAAATACATCTTATGAAAATTGTTACTATTTGTATTATTGCTGTCCGGTAAACAATTATTCACCCTTATATTGTTTTGTTGTTCAGTGTTTTATAGCAATATTTACTAAAGGGGCTTGCCTGTATACTATGCGGGCTGAAAGCCCAATAATCACATAGCCCAGGGCAGCGCCCTACCCTTTATACACATCTTTTGTTCTTTGAAATCATTGGAATTCTGTATATTTGTCAGATGAAAAGTTCCCCATTTACGAGTCTGACATTTAACGACAAGCGGATTAGCGCAAGAGCTAATTTGACATTATCGAAGATGATTGCCACTGGCAACTCCGTCATAAATAGAATTTTTAGTAACTTTGCGGATAAAATTGCTACATACAGAATGTTCAACAATCCCAAGGTTACAATGGAATCTATTGTTAGTGCCTATGCGGACGCTTGCAAGGCGCGAATGGCTGAAAACCATTGCACACATGTACTCTGTCTTCAAGATACATGTGAGATAAATTATAACGGTCACAATCTCCGCATGCATAAAAAGGGGAAAACTCCAGGCTGTGTCTCTAATGGTGAGACAGGCTGTTTCCTCCATCCTACACTTGCGGTTGATCCGGAGACCTTTACTCCTTATGGCTTCACTCATATACATTTGTGGAACCGTGAAGAGGGAAATCCCGGATGCCGTGAGCGCAAATACAAGAAACTGCCGGCGGAGTTGAAAGAATCATACCGTTGGAGCGAATCCATAGACAAGACCGCAGACCTTATAGGAGAAGACGTATTGATAACAATGCTTAGTGACCGCGAGTCAGATGTTTATGAGGTGTTGAAGCGTGGCAAAAACAACGTCAAGCTGATCGTGCGCTCAAACCAAGACCGTCGTATAAAAGGCTCAGAATGTAGGTTGCATGAATTTATGTTGTCTGTTTCACCGTCCGGTCAGTACGAGTTTCACCTTCCTGCCTCACACGGGCGCAAGGCCAGAGCGGCAAAGATGGAAGTGCGTTTCGCGGAAGTTTGTTTGGAGCGTCCAGCAGGCAGTCCGAAATCGGCAGATGCCAATATTGTATACAATTGCATAAAGGTGTCTGAGGTTCAGGGAACCGTACCTGAAGGAGAAGATCCCATAGAATGGGTGCTTCTGACAAATCATGAAGTCTCGAATGTGGAACAGGCTCTACAGTGCGTCTCTTGGTACAGATGCCGCTGGTTTATAGAGGAATTGTTCAGACTGCTGAAGAAGAAAGGATTCATGATAGAGGACATACAGCTTGAGGATACAACGAGTGTAGAGAAGAACATCCTCTTTTCTGCATATGCCGCATTGTATTGCATTTCTCTGAAACACGCTTTTGACCTTGCGGACAAATACCAAGCCGTGCCAGCCTCAATAATGTTTAGTGAAAACGATATTGAGGCGGCAAAACTCTTGTCTACCATGGTGAATGGCAGAACATTGAAGCAGAAGAATCCTTTCAAAGAAGGCTCACTGCCATGGATAGCATGGATTGTTGCAAGACTCGGAGCATGGTCAGGCTACAGCAGCCAATCACGTCCAGGATATACAACTTTCAAAACAGGACTTGACAATTTCTTCTGCAAATGTGAGATGTTGAGAATTGTCAAAGATGTGTATAAAGGGTAGGGCGCTGCCCTGGGCTATGTGATTGTTGGGCTTTCAGCCCGTTTATAACCACATTATTAGTTTTACCGGACAGCAATAATATAAAAACGGATTTATCTGTTTGCGCAGCTTCGCAGCTAACCACAAACAGATAAATCCGTTTTTTTGTTTCTATACAAATGCAGTATTACTTCAGTTTCTTTATAACCCTTGCCGGATTGCCCACCGCAACCGAATCCTCGGGTATATCCTTCACCACAACGCTTCCTGCGCCGATGATGCTTCGGTCGCCGATGGTTACGCCGGGGCATACCAGTCGTCTCCTTGTCGCTGAAGTCGTAGAACTCGCCGCTTCGCATTTTCTCAAATCCGTTCATATACGCCTATTTGTTTTTGTTCAGCCACTCAATACGGCGCTGGTCGGGCAGGTGCTTCACCTGGAAGTTCTCGAACTTCGCCTTGAATCCCTCGCCGTCGGGGCATGCTGTAGCCAGCCCCACCTGCACCGGTGTGTTGTCCTGCATCCAGCAGTTGCGCATCATGGTGTACGTCTTGTCGTCGAACGAGTAGAAAATCTCAATAGCATCCAGTCGGCGCACAGCCTTAATCCATACGAAGTCGACCGGTTTGTCGAGTGTTATCACGCTCCAGTCGCTTGTGTGATGCGTCACCACCGTACTCAGATTATACTTGCCGTCTACGTACTCGATGCCAGCCTTCAGCCAGTTTTCCTTGTCGATGCGAATCATCAGACCAGCCTGATCGAAGCGCACCTTGTAGTCGCCCGACACCTTCACCTTCGCCTCGAACTCGCCGCCGTATGTAGCATAATAGAACGGTGCGTCGTCGACGGTGAAACCGTAGTGCGAGATGCGCCAGTAGTCGCAATGCCCCGGCACGTCCATAGTGAGCGTCTTGCCATTGATTTCGTAGTTGGTAGGTTCGTTGAACCACGTCATCTTCTCCAGACTCTGTGCGTTTGAAGCCAATGCCATAGTGCTGAGCATGGCTGTTACAAATAGTTTCTTCATATCATTCGTTGTTTTTTTACAATAATCCTAACTGTTTGGCTTTATGGCAAGCCTCCGCCATGTTCGACGCCTGCATCTTGCTGATGATGTTCTGCCGGTGGCGGTCGACGGTGTTCTTGCTTATTTCGAGTCGGGTGCTTATCGCCTTGCTCTGCAGTCCCTCGCTCACCATGTTCATGATGGTTATTTCGCGTTCGCTCAGCAGCTGCTTCTCGTCGATGTCAATCTGCCGTTCCTCGCCCGTGAGCGAATTCTTCATTATTGCCAGCTTGTTGGTCTTCGTTGCGATGTTGAAGAGGCAGATGGCGTAGCACACGCCGCGCTGACCATTGCCTTTGAAGTAGAAAATGCGGTGGCGTGTAGGTATATACTTGCCGTTGCGGTCTGCCATGCGCATAGTATTCTCCATGTGCCAGTCGAACGCCTTCTCCGAGTGCAAAGAGCACACAAACTGGCAGAACGCCAGTTCCTGCAACTGTCGTCTGCGTTGGTCGTCGGGATGTATGCGGCTCAGTATCTTCTCCTCCCATATCGACTCGATCTTCTCGTAGCTGCCTACAGGCTCGAAGCCCAGCAAGTCGCTCGTCTTACCATAATATATGTGACTCTTGTTGGTGCGCAGATTGCTCAGTACGGCGATGGAGTTCTCGCACATGGCGTATGCTTTGGCGACGGAACGCAGTTGCAGTTCCTCGTCCTCCTCCAGTCTGCCGTCCATCTGTTGGCGCAGCTTCTCATCCAGTTTGTCGTTTATCTCTATCATAGCATTCTCCTTTCGGTTGCAAATTTAGAACATGCTGCTGATAAATACAAATGACAATCAGAAAAAGTTATATCCAATGGTTATTTATCAGTACGCTCAGCGGCTGCACAAAACCTTAATAGAAGCCACGCAGCAATGCGCATCAATTATTCTTGCTCATTCTCTTGTCTGCATTTCACAAATGATGTATCTTTGCAGCGTGTAGCCCATGTGCGCTTTATAATTGGGCTT
>JAQXRI010000030.1 GCA_029218445.1 Prevotellaceae bacterium
GAGGCAAGGTATATCACTATCGCTACAAGAACGGTTTGGAATGTGATGCCATTGTACATCTGAGAAACGGCAAGTACGGTTTTGTGGAAGTGAAACTCGGTGGCGACAGTCTTATTGAAAGTGGTGCCAAGACTTTGCAAGCCTTGGCGGCAAAAATTGATACGGAAAAGATGAACCCTCCTTCTTTCATGATGGTTCTTACAGGAGTCGGAAAATATGCGTATATGCGAGAAGACGGGGTTTCAGTAGTTCCGATTTCTGCTTTAGGAGTATGATATGCAAGTCACTTTCGATAGTTTCCCTTCGCAAGCCTTGCGGAAATTTTGTGGAATGAAATATATGTTTTAACTTTGTGGCCAAATAGAAATAAAGAGAGTGAAACAATGGAAGACTTCAAGAATATACCTACCATAGATTTCGGTCCCGTGGAGGACAAGTCGCTGAGAATACTCAAGGTCATTGGCGTTGGTGGCGGAGGGTGCAATGCCGTCAGGAACATGTATGACGAGGGTATTGACGGCGTATCGTTTGCCGTTTGCAATACTGACTCGAAGGTGCTGGCAAACTCGCCTGTGCCTGTAAAACTGCAACTTGGAGAAGGCTTGGGAGCAGGTGCCAACCCAGAGGTGGGCAGGAGTGAGGCAGAGAGCAACGAGGACGACATACGGCGACTGCTTAACGACAACACGAAGATGGTGTTCATTACGGCTGGCATGGGCGGCGGCACCGGGACGGGTGCTGCTCCTGTGGTGGCTCGTGTGGCAAAGGAACTTGGAATACTGACCGTTGCCATCGTTACGATTCCATTCTATTTCGAAAGGAAGAGGAAGATAGTAAAGGCGTTGAAGGGAGTGGAAGAGTTGAGGCAGTATGTTGACGCAATGTTAGTGGTGAACAATGAGAGGCTTTGCGACGTTTATTCTGACTCGCAGATTCCGCTCAACGAAGCCTTGAAGCGTGCCGATGACGTGGTGAAGGAGGCGGTGAAGGGCATATCGGAGCTGATAACTCTGCACAGCGACGGAAACATTAACCTTGACTTCCGCGACGTGGAGACGACTACAAGGAATGGCGGAGGAGCAATAATGGCAATGGGAAGGGCAAGCGGAACAAACCGTGTGGAACGTGCCATAGTGGATGCGCTCGACTCGCCTCTGCTGTGTGGCAACGACGTTGACAAGGCTAAGAAGATTCATCAGAATAGTTTGGAATTGATTTAAGGGCAGCGGCAAAGGGCGGTCGCTGCCCTTCGTTTTGGGCAGAAAGTTGGGGAAACGATGAAAATGGGAAACTGTGTGTGGGGCAAAGACGCTGTTGTCATAATAAAAAATGTAAAATGCTTGCAAGTGTCGAATATAATAGTTAATTTTGCGGTCAATAATAATTTAAAATATGTAATATGAACATTAAGAAACATCTTCCATGGATTATTCCGGTGGCAATTGTAGTGATAGTTATAATGTGGGCGGTTGGCGCCTACAATGGTATGGTTACTCTCGACGAGGGAGTTCAGGGAAAATGGGCTGACGTGGAAACGCAGTATCAGCGTCGCGCCGACCTCATTCCAAACCTTGTAAGCACAGTGAAGGGATATGCCGCCCACGAGAGCGAGACGCTCGAGAGCGTGGTGAAGGCACGCAGCGAGGCGTCGTCGGTGAAGGTTGACCCTGAGAACCTTACTCCTGAGAAGTTGGCCGAGTATCAGAAGGCACAGTCGGGCGTTTCGTCGGCTCTCGGTCGTCTGATGGTCATCGTGGAGAAATATCCTGACCTGAAGGCCAACCAGAACTTCCTTGAGCTGCAGTCGCAGTTGGAGGGAACCGAAAACCGCATCAACGTAGCACGCCGCGACTTCAACGAGGCCGCCAAGAACTACAATACCGTGATACGCAGTTTCCCGAAGAACATCTTCGCCGGCATGTTCGGCTTTGAGAAGAAGGCTTATTTCGAGGCTGAGAAGGGTGCCGAGGCTGCGCCGAAGGTGGAGTTTTAGTAGAAGGTAGAAGGTAGAGGGTAGGAGGTAGAAAATGAAATCATTACTGTTTCGACTTTTCATTGTGGTTGCATTCATTGCGTTGGCAACCATTGCAACCGCCAAGAGCTACACGGTGGGCGACGTGCCAAACGTGCAGCTCAAGGATTTGCGCCAGCGAGTGAGCGACCCCGAAGCACTGCTGAGTGCGGCGGCGCGCGACACCATCAACGTGATGCTCGCACAGCTGAAGCAAAAGACGGGCATTGAGGTGGCCGTGGTGATGCTGCCTTCTATAGGCGAGGCCGACATCTTCGACTTCGCCCACGAACTGTTCCGCACGTGGGGCATAGGCGGCAAGAAGACAAACGGCGGAATGCTGATACTCTACGTTGACGACATCCATCGCCTGCGTTTCACCACCGGATATGGCATTGAGGGGACAATGACCGACGCCATGACCAAGCGCATAGCCATGCAACAGATGGTGCCGCGATTTAAGGAGGGCAATACCGACCGTGGCATGATAGACGGCGTGAAGGCGTCGTGCGACGTGCTCGACGGCTCTATGACGCCAGAGCCAGAAGAGGAGGAAGAGGACATTCCATGGTATGCCGCCGTGGCTGTAATAGGCACGATGGTGGCTGTCTTTCTGTTTTTGATTTGGCTGATTGACCGCGTCAGCCGCCGTTGTCCCAACTGCAAAAAGACGGCTCTGAAGAGAATGTCGTCAAACGTGATAAAGAAGGGAAACAGAACTTACCGGCGTGACACCTTTATATGCCGCAACTGCGGAAAGGTGGTGACAAAAGACCACGACATCACTCCAAACGACAACGACGACCTGACCAAAGGCATAATCATCGGTTCGATGCTCGGTGGCGGTCGCCGTGGCGGAGGCGGCTTCTCGGGCGGAGGCTTCTCAGGCGGAAGCTGGGGAGGCGGAAGCACCGGTGGCGGAGGCTCCACGTCGGGGTGGTGATGAAAAGAGGGTAGAAGACACTAATTTTAAAACGATATAAAATATGGCAAATATTCCTGAATTCAAGTATGCCCCAATGTTCCAGTTGGGCGAGGACAAAACCGAATACCGCCTCCTTACGAAGGAAGGCGTTTCTACTGGTGAGTTTGAGGGCAAAACTATTCTAAAAGTTTCGAAAGAGGCACTTACACAGCTTGCACAGCAGGCTTTCCACGACGTTGAGTTCATGCTGCGCCGCGAACACAACGAGCAGGTGGCAAAAATACTTACCGACCCCGAGGCTTCGGAGAACGACAAGTATGTGGCACTGCAGTTCCTGCGCAATGCCGAAACGGCCTGCAAGGGCATTCTGCCTTTCTGCCAGGACACCGGCACCGCCATCATACACGGCGAGAAGGGACAGCGCGTGTGGACAGACTTTGAGGATGAAGAGGCCCTGTCGCTCGGCGTCTATAACACCTACACACAGGACAACCTGCGCTACTCGCAAAACGCTCCTCTCAACATGTACGACGAGGTAAACACCCGTTGCAACTTGCCTGCACAGATTGACATTGAGGCCGTGGAGGGCGACGAATACCGCTTTGTGATGGTGGCCAAGGGTGGCGGTTCAGCCAACAAGACCTACTTCTATCCAATGACCAAGGCAACCATTCAGAACGAGGGCACACTGCTGCCATTCCTCGTAGAGGAGATGAAGCACCTGGGCACCGCCGCCTGTCCTCCTTACCACATCGCATTCGTCATTGGTGGCACCTCAGCCGAGAAGAACCTGCTCACCGTGAAGCTCGCCTCGATAAAGTACTACGACAACCTGCCTACCACAGGCGACGAGACAGGCCGCGCCTTCCGCGACATCGACCTTGAGGAGAAGCTGCTGAAGGAGGCCCACAAGATTGGCCTTGGCGCACAGTTTGGCGGCAAGTATCTTGCCCACGACATACGCGTCATCCGCCTGCCGCGCCACGGCGCAAGCTGTCCTATCGGCATGGGCGTAAGCTGTTCGGCCGACCGCAACATCAAGGCGAAGATAAACAAGGACGGCATTTGGCTGGAGAAGAT
>JAQXRI010000031.1 GCA_029218445.1 Prevotellaceae bacterium
GAACGTAATTACGAAAACAATTTCGTTGGCTGATGGAAGAACCATCACCATCGAGACCGGGAAAGTGGCAAAACAGTGCGACGGTTCTTGCGTGCTCCGCATGGGCAACACCGTTCTTTTGGCCACCGTTTGTGCCGCAAAGGATGCAGTTCCCGGTACAGATTTTATGCCTCTGCAGGTTGACTACAGAGAGCAGTATGCAGCAGCCGGTCGCTTCCCTGGTGGATTCACCAAGCGTGAGGGCAAGGCAAGTGACAATGAGATTCTCACATCTCGCCTTGTTGACCGTGTGCTCCGTCCTCTTTTCCCTTCCAACTACCATGCTGAAGTGTATGTTAATGTGATGCTTTTGTCAGCCGACGGTGTCGATCAGCCGGATGCCCTTGCAGGTTTCGCTGCCTCGACAGCATTGGCTTGTTCAGATATTCCTTTCGAGTGCCCAATCAGCGAGGTTCGCGTGGCACGCATCAATGGCGAATATGTCATCAACCCGACATTTGAGCAGATGAAGGAAGCCGACATGGACATCATGGTTGGCGCATCTGCCGAGAACATCATGATGGTTGAGGGCGAGATGAAGGAAGTGAGCGAGCAGGACATGATTGGCGCACTGAAGGCTGCCATGGTTGCCATCAAGCCAATGTGCGAGCTGCAGACAGAACTCTCGAAGGAGCTTGGCAAGGACGTCAAGCGCGAATACGACCACGAAATCAACGACGAGGACCTGCGCAAGCAAATCATCGATGAGCTTTATCAGCCTGTATATGACATCACAAAGCAGGCTCTCGACAAGCATGCACGTCAGGAAGCATTCGACAATATTATCGAAGACTTTAAGGCTAAATATACCGAGGCACATGCCGACCTCAGCGAGGATGAGCTTGAGGAGAAGGCTGCCGAGGCCGACCGCTACTACCACGACGTGATGCGCGACGCCATGCGCCGTTGCATTCTCGACGAAGGCATTCGTCTCGACGGACGAAAGACCGACGAGATACGTCCTATTTGGTGCGAGGTAAGCCCACTGCCAATGCCACACGGAAGCTCTATCTTCACACGTGGCGAAACACAGTCGCTCACCACTTGTACCCTCGGCACAAAGCTCGACGAGAAGATGGTTGACGACGTGCTCGACAAGAGCTACATGCGCTTCCTGCTGCACTACAACTTCCCTCCGTTCTGTACTGGTGAGGCAAAGGCACAGCGTGGCGTTGGTCGCCGCGAAATTGGCCATGGACACTTGGCATGGCGCGCCCTGAAGGGTCAGATTCCTGCCGACTATCCATACACTGTACGCCTCGTAAGCCAGATACTCGAGTCGAACGGCTCGTCGTCGATGGCAACGGTTTGCGCCGGTACATTGGCACTCATGGACGCTGGTGTTCCAATGACGAAGCCTGTCAGCGGCATCGCCATGGGTCTTATCAAGAACCCAGGTGAGGACAAGTATGCAGTGCTGAGCGACATTCTCGGCGACGAGGACCACCTTGGCGACATGGACTTTAAGACCACCGGCACGAAGGACGGATTGACGGCCACACAGATGGACATCAAGTGCGACGGCCTGAGCTTCGAGATTCTTGAGAAGGCACTGATGCAGGCAAAGGCAGGACGTGAACACATACTTGGCAAACTCGTAGAGACAATAGCCGAGCCACGCCCAGAGTTGAAGCCACAGGTACCACGCATCGTACAGATAGAGATACCGAAGGAGTTCATTGGCGCAGTTATCGGCCCTGGCGGCAAAATCATCCAGCAGATGCAGGAGGACACCGGCGCTACAATCACCATCGACGAGGTTGACGGTGTTGGCAAAGTGCAGGTAAGCGGTCCTAACAAGGAGAGCATCGACGGAGCCTTGGCAAAGATTCGTGCCATTGTGGCAATTCCAGAGGTTGGCGAGATATATGAGGGAACTGTACGCAGCATAATGCCTTACGGTTGCTTCGTAGAGATTCTGCCAGGCAAGGACGGATTGCTCCACATAAGCGAGATTGATTGGAAGCGCCTTGAGACAGTTGAGGAAGCCGGCATCAAGGAAGGCGACAAGATACAGGTGAAGCTGCTTGAGATTGACCCGAAGACAGGCAAGTACAAGCTGTCGCATCGTGTACTCATCGAGAAGCCAGCCGACTATCAGGAGCGTCCGGAGCGCCGTCCACGCGGAGAGCGTCCAGAGCGTCGTCCAAGAGGAGAGCGTCCGGAGCGCGGCGAGCGTCGTCCACGCCCAGAGCGCGGCGAACGTCGTCCACGTCACGATGAAGGCGGTTTCCCAGAGAACCACGAGCCACGCGACTTCAACGACTCGCTGGACAAGATGGATTTCTAATATAAATAGAGGTAAGAGGTGAGGGGTGAGAGGTAAGAGAAATGTTGGTAAGCAGTATTCTCTCACCTCTCACCCCTCACTTCTCACCCCTCACCTCTAAATACATGCCCGACAATTTTGACATACGCGAAGAACAGCATTTCAGCCCTGCGGAGAAGGATTTTGAAAATGCTTTGCGACCTCTCAACTTCAGTGACTTCAGCGGACAGGTCAAGGTAGTAGAAAACCTTGAAGTGTTTGTTGAGGCTGCCAAGTATCGTGGAGAGCCGCTTGATCATACCCTTTTGCATGGTCCTCCAGGCCTTGGAAAAACAACACTGAGCAACATTATAGCCAATGAACTCGGAGTCGGATTCAAAATAACCAGCGGCCCTGTGCTTGACAAGCCGGGCGACCTTGCCGGAATATTGACCTCGCTTGAGAAAAACGACGTGCTCTTCATCGACGAGATACATCGTCTCTCGCCTGTGGTCGAGGAATATCTGTATTCGGCCATGGAAGACTATCGCATTGACATCATGATCGACAAGGGTCCTTCGGCACGTTCCATACAGATAGACCTTAATCCGTTTACCCTTGTAGGTGCCACAACGCGCAGCGGATTACTCACGGCACCCTTGCGTGCCCGCTTTGGCATTAATCTGCATTTGGAATATTACGACCCTGAAACACTGATGCGCATACTCAAGCGTTCGGCAAGTATTCTGAAAGTGCCCATCGACAACGATGCTGCCATTGAAATAGCGCGTCGAAGCCGCGGGACGCCACGTATAGCCAACGCCCTGCTGCGTAGGGTTAGGGACTTTGCACAGGTGAAAGGTACTGGGCGCATAGACCATGACATAACAAAATATGCACTTACGGCCCTTAACATCGACCGCTTTGGCCTTGACGAAACCGACAACAAGATTCTGCTTACCATCATCGACAAATTTAAGGGAGGCCCTGTAGGAGTGACTACCATAGCCACCGCCATTGGCGAGGATGCCGGTACCGTAGAAGAAGTATATGAACCATATCTCATTATGGAAGGCTTCATCAAGCGTACTCCGCGTGGCCGAATGGTCACAGAGCTGGCATACAAGCATCTTGGCCGCAATATCTATACTCAAGATTTGTCGTTCGATTTTAAGGATTAGTTGACAAGTTGATAGTAATATATTAAAAAATAATGACAGGAATATTTACAGGCAGTTTTGACCCTTTTACTGTTGGCCATGACGACATAGTGCGCAGGGCATTGCCGCTGTTCGACCGTATAGTCATAGGCATTGGGGTGAACGAAAGGAAGCAGTATATGTTAACAGCCGAAAAGCGGAAGGCTCAAATAAGCCGTTTATATGCCGCTGAGCCGAAGATTGAGGTGAAAACCTACAACGACCTCACCATCGACTTTGCACGCCGCGAGAACGCCTCTTTCATTATCAAAGGCGTGCGTTCGGCTAAGGACTTTGAGTATGAGCGTGAACAAGCAGATATTAATAGGCAGTTGAGTGGTGTAGAAACGCTTCTGCTCTATTCAAACCCAAAGTATTCGGCAGTTTCGTCAAGCCTTGTCAGAGAGTTGATACATTTTGGGAGGGATGTGACGGAGTTCTTGCCGGAAAATCCGGAATGAACGGAAACACCAGAAAATCCGGAGATGCCAAAACCACAAAAAACAATAAAAAATGATAACATACAACTGCGACGGCGTAAGAATGCCGAAGATAAAAAAGCGCGACGTTACGGCTTGGATAAAGGCCGTGGCCGCCTCCTACGGACGCAAAGTAGGCGAAGTGGGATATATGTTCGTCAATGACGAAAAAATACTTAAAACAAACCGAGAATACCTCGGACACGACTACTACACCGACATCATCACCTTCGACTATAACGAAGGCGACCGCATCAACGGCGACCTCGTGATCAGCCTTGATACGGTGAGCACTAATGCCGAACAGTTCGGCAAGGATTATGACGAAGAGCTTCATCGTGTCATTATCCACGGCATTCTCCACCTTTGCGGAATCAACGACAAAGGCCCCGGCGAACGCGAACTGATGGAAGCTGCCGAGGATAAGGCTCTGGCGATGCTGAAGCATTGATTCCTGGCATAAAACCAGGAATCAATGCGTTTTTTTATTTTCACGCACCAGTGTTGACCACTGGCTGTGCCGAGTCATCACCACACAATACGACCATAAGGTTGCTTACCATAGCAGCTTTCTTTTCGTCGTCCAAAGTAACAACTTTTTCCGCCGAGAGCTTGTCGAGTGCCATCTTGACCATAGAAACGGCTCCCTCCACAATTTTTTCACGTGCCGTAATTATGGCGCTTGCCTGTTGACGGCGAAGCATCACGGCGGCTATTTCAGGTGCATAGGCAAGATAATTTATCCTTGCTTCCACCACCTCTATGCCTGCCATCGACAGTCGCTCGTCAAGCTTAGCCTCAAGCTGCTGGTTTATTTCGTCACCGCCGTCGCGCAGTGTAATAGACGTTGAGTCGTCGCTATCGTCGTCATAGGCATATTTTCCTGCAACCTCGCGCAGTGCGGCGTCGCTCTGAATCTTCACGAAATTCTCAAATGCCTTCATCACTCCTGCAACGTTGGTACCCACCGTCTGACCGTTCTTTGCCGGATCGCCAGCTATTGTCTGCGAGTCAATCTCAAACATTGCCTTATAAGTGTCCTTCAGCTTCCATACGAGCATCAGGCCTATCATCACTGGATTTCCCGTCTTGTCGTTCACCTTTATTGGCTCTGCATCAAGGTTTCGGGCGCGCATCGACAACTTTTTCGATGTCAGGAACGGGTTGACCCAATAATAACCTGTGCTTGTAAACGTGCCCTTGTATTTTCCGAAAAACAGCAGCACTCTTGCCTCGTTGGGTTCAAGCATTAGGAATCCGCCCCAAAGGAAGCAACTCACGATAAACAAGACGACAGCCATCCACACGATGGCATACACTTCTTCCATGCCTGCCCAAATGCCGATGCCTATCGAGCCGAACGTCATCAACAGTGATACGAAAAGCATCACGAAACCATTTAATGTCATGCCACTGAAGGCATATTCCTTTTTTTCTTCCATGTTATATACTTTTATATTTGACAGTTTACACGTTGGACGCACAGAATAATAAAAAAACTACACGCAACGGCAATGTTTTTTTCCTTTACCGATGAGCATCATAAATTGACCTTTATCGACTTGACGTGGTCGCTCGATGTTCCTACCATTATTTCATGCTCGCCACCTACAACGCGCATGGTGTTGGTGGCATCGTCCCATGTTTCGAAATTCTTCATGGGCAGGTCGATGGCAATGTCGCGATGTTCGCCAGCCTTCAGGTTTACACGTTTGTAGGCGCGCAGTGTCTTTATGGGGCCTTCAGCGTCGGCTGTACGCTTGATATAAACCTGCACCACCTCGTCGCCGCAGCGATTGCCGGTGTTCTTCAAAGTCACCGTCAGACGGCCCATGGCTTTGTTGTAGCGTGGATTCTCAACCTCGAATGTGGTATAGCTCATTCCGTATCCAAAGACCCACTGTGGCTCGCCCTTAAAGTAACGGTAGGTGCGGTTGTCCATACGGTAATCTTCGAAGTCGGGCAGTTGCGATGCGTCTTTATAAAACGTCAGAGGCAGTTTGCCGCTTGGGTTGTAGTCGCCGAAGAGAACGTCGGCCACTGCCTCGCCACCCTTTTCGCCACCATACCATGCCTGAATGATGGCTTCGCAGTTGCGGCTTTCAGGCACAAGCCCCATGGCGCCCCCCGAACAGTTTATCAGTACAATGCGTTTGCCGGCTGCCTTCAATGCCGCTATCAGGTCGCGTGGAGGCAGGTCTTCGATGTTAAACGAGTGGCGGTTCCATTCAGGGCCGCTATGTACAGCATAGTGCTTGGCGCAAGCAAGTGTTTTGTAATATCCGTCGGCAGCGTGGGTCGCGGAAAATGTTGATGTTTGGTGTCCAGAACGAGAGGCTTTGGTAGCGTTTTATCTGTCCTCGGCGTTTTGCCTGCTGCGCCTTTACACGCGCCTCGTCGCTTGCTGCATCGAAGATGCGCTCAAGCAGAGCGTCGTTCCACGAAGCGGCCATGCCGGTAGTGATGGGAAACACGGTGGCGTGTCCGTTGCGTCCAATGCCATGAAGAGCCTCGTTCCACCATTCAAATTGTGGTATGCCGAGGCGTTCAATGGCCGGCGACTCGTTCATCATAAGTTTTGCCTTCTCCTCTAATGTTAGTCGTGACAGGAGGTCGTCGGCGCGCTGCTCTGCGGTGAGCAGCGGATTTTGATAGGGCAGTTGCTGTGCCGTTGCTGTCAGCGATGCCACTGCAAACAGTAAAAGTGCTACTCGTTGTCTCATCGTTATAATATTTCTTCAACACCCTTCTTCACTATCTCGCTTTCTTCGTTCACGATGGCAAAATATTCGCTCATGTCCCAAAGGTCGCGGGCAACAAGGGCTTTCAGTTGTAGTCGAAGTCGCGGTATGGTTTTGTCAAGCTCTTCCTTGTTTTTTGGCTTGATGTTTTTCTTCTCGGCTTCGGCTATCATAGCATCCACTTCGGCCATTGGGAATTCAAAATTGTCTTTGAAGTCGTCGAACGTAGTGTATTGCTTCTTCAGTTCCTTGCGGTGCTTGTCAACATACTTCAGGTTGGTGTTGATGATGTAGCTGCGTGCCGACAGTTCGCGGTGGAACATTGTGTAGGCAAGGGTGTCGAGCGGAACGAAGTGGTCGGGCATGATACCTCCGCCTCCATATACCGTACGATGCTTGCGCAGGGTGAAGCACTTGAGCGAATCGGCAAAATGTATGCTGTCGGCATTGGTAAGCTCGCCATGCTTCAGGCGGTTATACACGTCCATGGCATAGTCATCGGCCTTTCCCTTTTCGTAGGGCTTCTGTATGCAGCGTCCCGACGGCGTGTAGTAGTGGGCGATGGTGAGGCGTATCATCGAGCCGTCGGGCAGGTCGATGGGTCGTTGCACCAAGCCTTTGCCGAAGGTGCGTCTTCCCACTACCGTACCTCTGTCTTGATCTTGCACGGCACCTGTGACAATCTCGGCCGCCGAGGCAGTGTATTCATCGACGAGCACCACTACCTTTCCATCCTGCAATATGCCGTCGCCTTTGGCCTTGTATTCCATTCGTGGCACGCGGCGACCTGATGTATAAACAATAAGGTCGTTCTTAGGCAGCAGTTCGTTGGCAATGTCAACGGCTGCCTGCAGGTAACCACCACCATTGCTTTGCAGGTCGAGTATAAGGTCGCGCATGCCTTGCTGCTTGAGTTTGATTACGCTTTCAATGAATTCGCCATGTGTGGTGGCACCAAAGCTGCCTATCCTTATGTAACCCACTTGTGGCCTTATCATATAGGTAGCATCGATGGAGTTTACAGGTATTTTGTCGCGCGTGACGGTAAACTTCAGCACGTCGCCGATGCCTCGTCTGACCACTCCAAGCAGCACCTTCGTGCCTTTAGGCCCTCGCAGTCGGCGCATGATTTCTTCTTTAGCCATTTTCACTCCGGCTATGGCTGTGTCGTTGACCGACACTATTCGGTCGCCCGCCACGATGCCCACCTTTTCCGAAGGGCCACCCGTTACGGGTTGTATTACAAGCAGCGTGTCTTCAATCATGTTAAACTGTACCCCGATGCCCTCGAAGTTTCCTGCCAGCGGCTCGTTGAGTGCCTTAACTTCTTTTGGGGTGGAGTACGACGAGTGCGGGTCGAGCTTTTCGAGCATTCCCCTGATACCGTCTTCTACGAGTTTTTTCTCGTCAACACTATCTACATAAAGGCTCTTTATTGCCAGTTCAGCTATCTGCAGTTTGCGCAGCGGGCTATCATGGCTCATGTCTATTTGGATTTGTGCGGAGGCAGTGAGAGCCGAAACGACAGCCAATGCCAGTAATATCGTTTTCTTCATTCTTTAAACTTTAATCCTTTAATTTTTAACCCTTTAATTCTTTAATTTTTAAATTTTAAATTTTTAATTAAACCTCCTCCTCCGCCCTGTCTTCTTCTATCACAAGGTTTTCTATTATGAAGTTTTGGCGTTCCATGGTGTTCTTGCCCATATAGTATTCAAGAAGTTTCTGCACTTGGTCGGTTTTGTGCAGTGTCACTTGTTCAAGGCGCATGTCAGGGCCAATGAAGTTTACGAATTCCTCGGGCGAAATCTCACCAAGACCTTTAAATCTTGTAATCTCCGGCTCAGGGCCAAGTTGCTCGATGGCTTTCAGCCGTTCGTCTTCACTATAGCAGTAACGTGTGACGAAGTCGCTTTTCTTCTTGTCCTTGTCCTTTGCCTGTGCCTCGGCCACTATCGACTTGTTCTTTATCTTTGTCTTCTTGTTGCGCACGCGGAACAGAGGTGTCTGCAGAACATACACGTGGCCTTTCTTTATGAGTTCGGGGAAAAACTGCAGGAAGAAGGTTATTATCAGCAGTCGTATGTGCATTCCGTCAACATCGGCATCGGTTGCCACTATCACTTTGTTGTAGCGTAGTGTGTCCAATCCGTCTTCAATGTCGAGAGCCGCCTGCAGGAGGTTGAACTCCTCGTTTTCATACACCACCTTCTTTGTAAGGCCGAAAGAGTTGAGAGGCTTTCCGCGCAGTGAGAACACCGCCTGCGTGTTGACGTCGCGGCTCTTGGTGATGCTTCCGCTGGCCGAGTCGCCCTCGGTTATGAATATTGAGCTTTCCTCTTTGCGCTCGTTCTTTGCGTCGCTGAAGTGTATGCGACAGTCACGCAGCTTGCGGTTGTGCAGGTTGGCCTTCTTGGCGCGTTCGCGTGCCAGTTTTGTCACGCCCGCCATTGCCTTGCGTTCTTTCTCGCTCTCTTGTATCTTTTGCAACATCACGTCGGCCACGTCCTGGTTTTTGTGCAGGAAGTTATCGACTTCTGTCTTTATGAAGTCACCTACGTATTTGTTTATGCTCACGCCGCCGTTGGGTGTCATGGTGAGCGAGCCGAGTTTTATTTTCGTTTGGCTCTCAAAAGTGGGTTCTATCACTCTGATGGCGATGGCGGCCACCAGTCCGTTGCGAATGTCGTTTGGTTCGTAGTTCTTGCCGAGATGTTCTTTTATTGTTTTGGCGATATGCTCTTTAAATGCGCTTTGGTGTGTGCCTCCCTGGGTGGTGTGTTGCCCGTTGACATAGGAATAGTATTCTTCGCCGTTTTGGTTGGCGTGGGTGAATGCGATGTCGATGCTGTCGCCTTTTATGTGTATTATGTCGTAGAGGGGCGTGGCGGTCATGTTGTCGTTGAGCAGGTCTTCGAGACCGTTGCGACTGGCAATGCGTCGGTTGTTGTAGTATATTGCGAGGCCGGTGTTGAGATATGTGTAGTTTCGCAGCATAAACTCTACATATTCTGCTCTAAATCTGAAGTTTCTGAACTGCTGTGGGTCCGGCTCGAAATAGATGTATGTCCCGTCTTCTTCTGTTGTCTCTCCATAATTGTCGCTGATGAGTTTTCCATACTCAAATGTGGCTTCGTGGTATTGGCCATCGCGGTGGCTGCGCGCCACAAATTTTTGGCTTAGTGCGTTTACGGCTTTCAGACCCACACCGTTGAGGCCCACGCTGGCGGTAAAGACCGAGGTGTCGTATTTGGCACCGGTGTTGAGTTGGCTTACGGCCGGAATGAGGCCGCCGAGCGGAATGCCACGTCCATAGTCTCTCACTTTTGCGCTGTGGTTTTCTTCTATTTCAATCTCTATGCGTTTTCCAAAGCCTTCGTTAAATTCGTCGATGCTGTTGTCTATGGTTTCTTTGAGCAACACATATATACCGTCTTCGCGATTGGAGCCGTCGCCCAATCGTCCGATATACATACCGGGGCGTCGGCGTATGTGCTCTACGCCTTCGAGGTGTATGATAGATTCATCGCCATAATTTGTGGTGTTTTTTTTGTCTGTCATGTCGTTATGGTGAGTGGAGGTTAGTCGGTGAGGTGTTTTGTGTAGCAGCGGCGGCGTTTGTGAACATGGCCGTCGAGATATTGCCATTGTGACTGTACTTTGTCGTTTGCTTCGAGTTCAAGGTTTGTCTCGCCACATTTAAATCCCATTTTTATGTAGGTTGGTATAAGGTCGGCAAACAAGAGTGCGTTTACTCCCTTGCCTTGGTATTGTGGTTTTATGGCAACAAGCAAAAGGTCGAGAATGGTTGGTTTTTTGATAAACAATGCTTTAATGATGTGCCACCAGCCAAAAGGCCACAGTTTGCCTTTGGCTTTTTGGAGTGCCCTTGACAATGAAGGCATTGATATGCCCACTCCCACGAGGTTGTTTTCGGCATCTTCCACGAGGGTCACCATGCGCAGATCTATTATCTGCATATAGTTGTTCACGTATTGCTCAATCTGTGCTTTTGAGAGTTCGCAATATCCATAGAGTGGCTTGTAGGCTTCGTTTATAAGTTCAAAAATGTGATAGCCTATGCCGGTTTTCTTTATTTCTCGGATGTTTTTCAGTTTGCGTGTGTGAAGATTGAGGCGGCGTTTTACTATCTCTGCGATTTTTGCGTATTGTTCGGGTAGTTTTTCCGGCACGATGAGTTTCATCTCAATCCAATCGGTGGCTTTGCCAAACCCCAGTCGCTCCATGTGGGCAGGATAGTAGGGGTAGTTGTAGATAGTGGCCATAGTGCTAAGTTGGTCGAAGCCCTCTATCAGCATACCTTCGGCATCAAAGTCTGTAAAGCCGAGAGGTCCCTCAATCTCTGTCATGCCTTTGTCGAGCCCCCATTTTTCTACGGCTTTTATGAGCGAGCGGCTCACATCGGGGTCGTCGATAAAATCTATCCAGCCAAATCTTACGGCTTTCTTGTCCCAAATTTCATTGCTCTTGTGGTTGATTATGGCGGCCACGCGCCCCACAATCTTGTTGTCTTGGTAGGCAAGAAAGTATTCTGCCTCGCAAAACTCAAAAGCCGGATTTTTGTCTTTTCTGAACGTGGCCATGATATCAGAATACAAGTCCGGCACCGAATAGGGATTGTCTTTATATAACTCGTAGTTAAATCGCGCAAATTTCTTTAAATCTGCCTTGCTTACTACTCTGTGTATCGTTGTCATCATGATATAAATGTATTGAAATACAAAATTAAATGTTTTTTGCTATTTGTGGCGTTTTGTGGGTGCTAAAAAAAGAAAAAACACATATTTATTATGCCTTGCAGAGCCGAGCATAAGTTTAAGTTGTTAGATTAAGATAGGCAGAAAGAAAATTTTGTTTTAATTTTGCACTATCTTCGCACCATACAAACAACACACGATAATGGCACTTAACACAATTCTTGACGTTCGCGGTCTGACAAAACGCATAGGCAATCTTCTGTTGATGGAAAATCTTGATTTTAGTCTCACAGAGGGCAGCAAGGTTGGAATTATAGCAAAAAATGGTATGGGCAAGACTACGTTGCTCAACATTCTATGCGACAATGAAGATTATCAGGCCGGCGAAATAGTGTGGCGTCGTGATTTGCGGGTGGGATATTTGAAGCAGAGCCCTTCCTATCCGGCTGAGTTGACAGTGATGGAGGCTTGTTTTCAGCATGGTTCTCATCTGACAGACATTATCATGGGCTATCAAAAAGCACTCGACACACCGGGCAATCCCGACCTTGATATGTGGCTCGAAAAGATGGAGCAAGCCAATGCGTGGGACTATGAAGCCAAGATAAAGGGCGTGTTGTCAATGCTGAAAATAAATGATTTCAATCAAAAGATAGGTCATTTGTCGGGTGGTCAGATTAAGCGTGTTGCTTTGGCTAACATTTTGCTCACCGAACCGGATTTGCTGGTGCTCGACGAGCCGACCAACCACCTTGACCTTGAGATGATAGAGTGGCTTGAGCGATATTTGTGTCAAACCACAATGTCTTTGCTCATGGTTACTCACGATAGATATTTTCTCGACCGCGTGTGTGATGACATTATAGAATTGGCTGATCATACGGTCTATTCCTATCATGGAAACTATTCTTATTATCTTGACAAGCGGTATGAACGTCTCGAACAGCGCAATGCTGAACTTGCACGCCTGAATAATCTTTATCGAAAAGAGTTGGAATGGATGAGGCGCACTCCGTCTGCGCGTGGCCATAAGGCACGCTATCGCGAAGACGCGTTTTTTCAACTTGAAGAGAAAGCGAAACAGAATTTCAACGAAGAGAAGACGCGTCTTGAAGTAAAGAGTTCTTATATCGGCAATAAGATTTTTGAGATGAATTATGTCAGCAAGGCTTTTGGCAACAAAATAATTCTCAAGGATTTTTATTATAATTTTTCTCGTTATGAGAAAATGGGCATTGTAGGCAACAATGGTACAGGCAAAACGACTTTTCTGAAACTTCTTTTGGGACGCATTGCCCCCGACAGTGGCAAAATTTCTGTTGGGCAGACCGTGAGGTTTGGTTATTACAGCCAGGAGGGCATGGCGTTTAATAATCAAATGAAAGTGATTGATGCCGTAAGGGAGATTGCCGAATATGTCGATCTTGGCAAGGGGCGCAAGTTGAGTGCGTCACAGTTTCTGCAATATTTTTTATTCAGCCCCGAGAAGCAATACAATTATATTTATAAATTGTCGGGTGGCGAACTGCGCCGTTTATATTTATGCACGGTGTTGATGCAAAGCCCCAATTTCCTGATACTCGACGAGCCGACCAACGACCTTGACATTGTTACTCTTCAGGTGCTTGAGGAATATCTGCAACAGTTTGAGGGCTGTGTAATCATAGTGAGCCACGACCGCTATTTCATGGATAAAGTGGTAGACCATGTGCTTGTTTTCAAAGGCAATGGAGAGGTTAAGGATTTTCCCGGCAATTATACGCAATATCGTGAGAGCAAGGTTGCCGAACAAGATAAGGTTGTCTCTGTCAAACCGTCGCAGACCGCCGAGCCCCCCAAAACAAAGGTAAAAACACCGGGCAAGCAACGCATGACGTTTAAGGAGAAACAGGAGTTCGACATTCTTTCGCAGGAAATATCGCAACTCGAAGATGAGCGCAACCGCATTGTTTCGCTGCTCAGCGGAACCACTCTGGCTGTAGATGAAATCAACTCTCTGTCAAAACGATTGCCCATTGTAGAGGCACAACTCGATGAAAAATCCAATCGCTGGCTGGAATTGAGCGAATTGGAGTAGAATAAACAATAAAAAAGTTGCAAAAAATTAGTCTGTTTCAAAAACAATGATTACCTTTGCAGCCGCAAATGCCCATGGAGGGGCTTTGACATATAATTTCTTAACACTAATAACACTATGTATTTAGATTCTGAAAAGAAAAAGGAGATCTTTGGACAATACGGCGCGTCTAACACTGACACCGGCTCACCCGAAGCACAGGTGGCATTGTTTTCTTACCGTATCTCCCATTTGACGGAACACATGAAGGCTAACCGTAAAGATCATAGTACAGAAAGAGCCTTGACACGATTGGTAGGTAAGCGTCGTGCCCTTCTGAAATATTTGAAGGCAAAAGACATTACTCGCTATCGTGCAATTGTCAAGAAACTCGGTTTGCGCAAGTAATCCGTATTTCCTAAAAAACAACAAAAAATCGCATCCTTGTCAGCCACGAGGGTGCGATTTTGGTTTTTTGTAGTCCAAACCGAAAACTGCGCTTTGCAATAATGATCATAAATACCTATCATACATTATAATAAAAGCTTGATAGTCGCAGAATTTGCGCAATATTGATTAACTTTGCAGTCCGATAAAAAAACATAAGGATGACAGATATTCGTAACATTGCAATTATTGCACACGTCGACCATGGCAAAACAACACTTGTAGACAAAATGCTTTTGGCCGGCAATTTGTTCAGAGAAAACCAACAGACAGGTAACCTTATGCTCGACAACAACGACCTTGAGCGCGAACGAGGCATAACAATCTTGTCTAAAAACGTGAGCATCACATATAAAGACACAAAAATTAACATCATAGACACCCCGGGACACTCCGACTTTGGTGGCGAGGTTGAGCGAGTTCTCAACATGGCCGATGGTTGCATTCTTTTGGTAGATGCCTTTGAGGGACCTATGCCACAGACGCGGTTCGTGCTCGAAAAAGCTTTGCAAATTGGCTTGAAACCTGTTGTTGTCGTCAACAAAGTAGATAAGCCCAACTGTCGCCCGGAAGAAGTATATGAAATGGTTTTCGATCTAATGTTCAGTCTTGGTGCAAGCGAAGACCAACTTGATTTTCCCGTTATATATGGTTCCGCAAAAAATGGATGGATGGGACCCGATTACAACAAACCAACCAATGACATCACCTATCTTCTTGATAAAATAATAGAAGTGATACCTGCCCCCAAACAGCTTGAGGGAACACCCCAAATGCTTATCACTTCGCTCGACTATTCTAACTATACCGGTCGTATAGCAGTGGGAAGGGTAAATCGCGGAGTGCTCAAAGAGGGTATGAATATTACTGTCGCTCATCGCGATGGCTCAATGGAAAAGACTAAAATAAAGGAACTGCATACTTTCGAGGGAATGGGACACGCCCGTATCTCCGAGGTGAATTGTGGTGATATTTGCTCAATAATAGGTCTTGAAAATTTTGAGATTGGTGACACTATTTGCGATTTCGAAAATCCTGACCCCATGCCGCCCATAAAGATTGATGAGCCCACAATGAGTATGCTTTTCACCATTAACAACTCTCCCTTTTTTGGTAAGGAAGGCAAATATTGCACCAGTCGCCAGATTGACGAACGTTTGCAAAAGGAATTGCAGAAGAATCTTGCTCTAAAGGTTGAAAATACCGATTCGTTTGATAGTTGGATAGTTTCGGGGCGCGGTGTGCTTCATCTTTCGGTACTTATTGAAACCATGCGCCGCGAGGGTTATGAGTTGCAAGTTGGACAGCCTCAGGTTATTTATAAGGAAATAGACGGAGTGAAATGTGAACCTATTGAGGAACTCACGGTCAATGTGCCAGAAGAGTTTTCGAGCAAGATAATCGATATGATAACTCGTCGTAAAGGTGAGATGACCTCCATGGAGAGTCAAGGAGACAGGGTTAATATTGCTTTTGATATTCCCTCGCGTGGCATTATCGGGTTGCGTACCAATGTTCTCACAGCATCTCAGGGCGAAGCCATTATGGCCCATCGTTATAAGGAATACCAACCTTACAAGGGTGATATCACACGCCGTGTGAACGGATCGCTTGTGGCTATGGAGGGTGGAACGGCTTTTGCTTATGCTATAGACAAACTCCAAGACCGTGGTCGCTTCTTTATAAATCCTCAAGATCAGGTTTATATGGGTCAGGTTGTAGGTGAGCATGTTCATGAGATTGACCTTGTTGTCAACGTTACAAAGTCAAAACAGCTCACCAATGTGCGAGCCAGTGGTACTGACGAAAAAGCCCATATCATTCCCGCTACAGAGTTTAGTCTCGAAGAGGCACTCGAATATATCAAAGAAGATGAATATGTCGAGGTGACTCCTAAATCAATGCGTATGCGCAAAATCATTCTCGATCACACACAGCGCAAACGTGCTGACAGATAATAAATAATATCGCAATATATTTTTGCAGTTATAAATAGCCTGCGCATCGTTAATGGTGCGCAGGCTGTGTTTTTTATGTTTTTGCATATAATGGACTTCGTTT
The DNA here is from genome assembly GCA_029218445.1 of Prevotellaceae bacterium. Classification (GTDB taxonomy): domain Bacteria; phylum Bacteroidota; class Bacteroidia; order Bacteroidales; family Bacteroidaceae; genus Prevotella. Next base: position 15,989 of record JAQXRI010000031.1, read on the forward strand.
TGGAATAAAAAGAATTGATTTATTTTGTTCTCCGCTCGGTTTGCACTATCTTTGCAAACATAAATAAATTACATCTGTCATGGAAGAGAGATATATCAATCCACATACCGATTTTGGTTTCAAGCGTTTGTTTGGCTCAGAGTTTAACAAGGAGTTGCTGATAAGTTTTCTGAATGCCATGTTTCATGGTGAGCAGGTTGTGGAAGATGTAACCTATCTCAATTCCGAGCAACTTGGTGACCGTGTTGACGAGCGTCGTGCCGTGTTTGATGTTTATTGCATAAATGAGCGAGGCGAGAAGTTTATCGTAGAAATGCAGAACATATATCAGGAGTTTTTTAAGGATCGCACGATATACTATTCCACATTCCCAATACGCGAACAAGCCAAACGTGGAAGCGACTGGGATTTTCATCTTAAATCAGTATATACGATAGGTTTGCTCAATTTTAATTTTGCGGAGGGTTTGGAAAATGCCAAGAAGTGGCATCATGAGGTGAAGTTGATGGAAGTTGACACAAAAGAAGTTTTCTACGACAAACTGACCTATGTATATGTTGAAATTCCGAAGTTTAACAAGCGCGAGGAGGAACTTGTGACGATGTATGACAAATGGATGTATGTACTTCGCAATCTGTCATCTTTGATGCAACGTCCTTCAGCCCTTCAGGAACGAGTGTTTACCCGCTTGTTTGAACAGGCGGAGATTTCAAAGTTCAATGCCGTGGAACTCAAGTCCTATGAGGACAGCATGAATGCCTACCGCGACATTGTAAATGCTATCAAATCTGCCGAAAAGAAAAAATATGCCGAGGGTCGTGCCGAGGGCAGAGCAGAGGGCCGAGCTGAAAGCATGGCAGAAGTTGCAAGAGCAATGCTTGCCAAAGGTATGGACGTTGCGGTAATATCAGAGATTACCGGTCTGACACCGAATCAAATAAACAGTCTTGCATAATCATGTGTGAATGAAATGTCTTTCTGATATTTTTATTATTCTCTTGTTTCATGTTTAAGTATTTTTATGGAAAAATATGATTATCTAATAGTAGGTTCCGGATTGTTCGGCTCGACTTTCGCACATCAAGCTACAGCAAAAGGTCGTAGATGTTTAGTCATTGACAAACGTAGCCATACAGGTGGAAATATATATTGCGAAGACATTTCCGGTATCAATGTCCACAAATATGGCGCACACATCTTCCATACGAATAGTAAGGAGGTATGGGAGTTTGTTAACGGTCTTGTAGACTTCAATCGTTATACAAATTGCCCAATTGCAAATTACAATGGTAAACTCTTCAATTTGCCTTTTAATATGAACACCTTTCACCAGATGTGGGGTGTTCGTACACCTCTGGAGGCACAAAGTAAAATTGACGAACAGCGAGCAGAAGTTCTTGCAATGCTTGATGGTCATATACCATCAAATCTTGAAGAACAGGCTCTTAGCCTTGTGGGGCGTGATATATACCGGTGT
>JAQXRI010000032.1 GCA_029218445.1 Prevotellaceae bacterium
CGGTGAAGTACCGTAAAACTTACATCAGGTGGTTATTGCGGCGGGGTTCCACCTCTTCCCATTCCGAACAGAGAAGTTAAGCCCGCTTGCGCCGATGGTACTGCAATGCAATGTGGGAGAGTAGGAGGCCGCCTTCTTTTATATGACAGTTCCGGAAGCAGAAATGCTTTCGGAACTTTTTTGTTCGTTAGTGATTTTGTACTCAGAGAATACTGTTTCTCTGAGTACTATTGTTTTTTGAATACCATTTCGGTAGGAAGCTTTTGCCATTTACCTTTATTCGGCACTTTCAAGTCGCTTCCCTTTAGCTGTTTTAACACGTATGTCGAGTCATTTTTCATAGTAAATGAAGCAGTCAGGTCTTCACTCCCATAGTCGTTGATTAATTCTATGGTTGCTGCCTTTTTTGATTTTATCTCTTTCGTAGTTATCAGCCAAAAGAAATTATTGTTTTTCTTTCCAAGATAACCTGGCAGAAGTCCAAACAATTCATGACCTGGTACTTCAATTCCATCTCCATGCAGGTCGATTTTCAAATAAACGTTGTATTCATTATTGTAGAAATAGCCTGCAAATTGTTTCTGTGCTTGCAAATTTGTTACAAAAATCCAATGCATCAGAGATAATAAAATTACTTTTTTCATGTCACTAAAGCCTATTTTTCGGCAAAGATACTAAATATATGTCATTAAAACACTGTTTTTTTTAATTTTATAAGCAATTTTATTGGAAATATTCTTTTTTTTATCTACCTTTGCGGCGTTAAGGACATAGTAGATATGAAAAAAGATTTGATCAAGCCCGACTATATATTTGAATCCAGTTGGGAAGTATGTAATAAGGTAGGTGGAATTTATACTGTACTTTCTACAAGAGCCAACACATTACAGAATGAAATGAAGGACCATATTATATTTATTGGCCCAGACGTTTGGCGAGAGAGAAACAGTCCATACTTTATTGAAGACAAGAAACTGAAAAGTGATTGGATTAAGCAAACTGCTAAGGAAGGACTGAAGGTTAAGGTAGGTCGTTGGGACATACCGGGTAGTCCTATTGCTATTTTGGTTGACTTCTTGCCGTATTTCGAAAAGAAGAATGAGATATACGGTTGGCTGTGGGAGAACTATCAGGTTGATAGCCTCCATGCATACGGTGACTATGATGAAGCGTCAATGTTTTCTTATGCTGCAGGTTTGGTTGTAGAAAGCTATTATAATTTTTATCTTAGCAACAAGGACAATGTCATTTACCATGGCAATGAATGGATGACAGGTTTGGGATTGTTGTATATTAACAACCGTCTGCCGCAGATAGCCACCATCTTCACTACCCATGCCACAAGCATCGGACGCAGTATCGCAGGCAATATGAAGCCTCTTTATGACTACCTGTTTGCCTATAATGGCGATCAGATGGCCATGGAACTGAACATGCAGAGTAAGCATTCCATTGAAAAGCAGACGTCACTTAATGTTGACTGTTTTACCACCGTCAGCGACATTACAGCCAATGAATGCCGTGAGCTGCTTGACAAGCCTGTTGACTGTGTTCTTCCAAATGGCTTTGAGGATGGCTTTGTGCCAAGCACGTCAACCATGTTTACCCGAAAACGCAACTTGGCGCGAAAGAAGTTGCTTGACGTTGCCAATGCTCTTTTGGGTGAAGACCTTGGCGACGACACGCTCATCGTATCTACGAGTGGACGATATGAGTTCCGCAATAAAGGCGTTGATGTATATATCGAGTCGATGAATCGTCTTCTGCGCGACAAGGAACTCAACAAGAAGGTAGTTGCTTTTATAGAAGTGCCCGGATGGGTAGGCGAGCCGCGTGCCGACCTCAAAGAGCGTCTTGAAAGTGGCAAGAAATACGACACGCCGCTTGAAGTGCCGCAGATAACCCATTGGCTGCACGAAATGAGCCACGACAATGTTCTTGGCATGATGAAGTATTACGATATGCACAATCGTAAGGACGAGAAGGTGAAGGTTATCTTCCTGCCTTGCTATCTTGACGGTAACGATGGCATATTGAACATGACATATTATGATATTGTATTAGGCAACGACCTTTGCATATATCCTTCATATTACGAACCTTGGGGATACACACCGCTTGAGGCCATAGCTTTCAAGGTGCCATGCATCACTACCGACTTGGCTGGTTTTGGCCAGTGGGTAAACAGTGTGGTAGGACATTATGGAGAGATTGCCGATGGCGTGAAGGTTATCCACCGCACCGACTACAACTATTCAGAGGTGGCTGACGCCATAAAGGATACCGTTGCACAGTTCTCCAACTTCAACAAGAAGGAAATCGACGAGTGCAGGCGTAAGGCAGGTGTGCTGGCCAAGAAAGCGCTTTGGAGCGAATTCATTACTTATTATCATGAAGCATACGACAAGGCTTTGCGTAAAGCCGTTGAAAGAAAGAAACAACTAAAGTTAAAATAATTTTTTTGAGAGATTATGAAAATTAAAGCAGATTACGTTAGTGAAACACAATGGAGAGAACTCGTTGTCAAGTCAAGCCTTCCTGAAGAGCTGAAGTGCTTGGACGAGCTTGCTCACAACCTGTGGTGGGTTTGGAATTTCGAGGCAAGAGACTTGTTCAGAGATTTGGACTCAAAACTGTATTCAGAGGTAAAGCACAATCCTGTAATGCTTCTTGAGCGCCTCAGCTATGAGCGCAAGGAAGAGATTGTGAAGGACAAGGCGCTCATGAAGCGCATTCAGGCTGTTTACAAGATGTTCCGTGACTACATGGACGTTAAGCCCGACACAACTCGTCCTTCTGTAGCTTATTTCTGTATGGAATATGGTATCCACTCGGCACTTAAGATTTATTCAGGTGGTCTTGGTATGCTTGCCGGTGACTATGTAAAGGAGGCTTCTGACAGCAATGTTGACATGTGTGCTGTTGGCTTCCTCTATCGTTTTGGTTACTTCACACAGACGCTGAGCATGGACGGTCAGCAAATTGCCAAGTATGAGGCGCAGAACTTCAACCAGGTTCCTGTTGAGCGAGTGTATGACGAGAACGGCAATCCACTTGTTGTTGACGTACCTTATACAAATTATATGGTTCACGCTTCGGTATGGGTGGCCAATGTAGGTCGTGTTAAGCTCTATCTGCTCGACACCGACAACGAGATGAACTCGGAGTTCGACAAGCCAATTACCCACTCGCTCTATGGTGGCGACTGGGAGAACCGTCTGAAGCAGGAAATACTGCTTGGTATCGGTGGTATGCTGCTGCTGAAGAAGCTCGGAATCAAAAAAGATATTTACCACTGCAACGAGGGACATGCAGCCCTCTGCAACCTGCAGCGTCTTTGCGACTACATCGAGAGCGGACTTTCTTTCAACCAGGCAATGGAGCTTGTTCGTGCTTCTTCACTCTATACTGTCCACACTCCTGTTCCGGCAGGTCACGACTACTTCGACGAAGGCCTCTTCGGCAAGTACATGGGTGGCTATCCTGCAAAGCTCGGCATCTCTTGGGACGAGTTCATTGGAATGGGACGTACAAACCCTGACGACCACTCTGAAAAGTTCTGTATGTCAACATTTGCATGCAACACCTGTCAGGAGGTTAACGGCGTAAGTAAGCTGCATGGTTGGGTTAGCCAGAAGATGTTCTCGTCAATCTGGAAGGGCTACTATCCAGAGGAGAACCACGTAGGCTATGTTACCAACGGTGTTCACTTCCCAACATGGGCTGCTACCGAGTGGAAGAATGTCTATGGCAAGCACTTCAACAAGAACTTCATGTCTGACCAGAGCAACCAGAAGATTTGGGAGGCTATCTACAATGTTGCCGACGACGAAATCTGGGAGACTCGCATGACACTGAAGAAGAAGCTTGTTGACTACATCCGCGACCAGTTCCGTGAGACTTGGCTGAAGAATCAGGGCGACCCATCGCGTGTAGTGTCACTGCTTGAGAGCATCACTCCTAACGCTCTGTTCATTGGTTTCTGCCGTCGTTTCGCCACATACAAGCGTGCCCACCTTCTCTTCACCGACCTCGAGCGTCTGTCTAAGATTGTCAACAACCCAGAGCGTCCGGTTAAGTTCCTCTTCGCCGGTAAGGCTCACCCAGCCGATGGTGCAGGTCAGGGTCTGATTAAGAAGATTTACGAGATAAGCCAGCGTCCGGAGTTCCTTGGCAAGATTATTTTCCTTGAGGACTACGACTTCATGCTTGCACGTCGTCTTGTGTCAGGTGTTGACATCTGGATGAACACTCCTACACGTCCACTCGAGGCGTCTGGTACATCAGGCGAGAAGGCTGAGATGAACGGCGTAGTAAACCTCTCTGTTCTCGACGGTTGGTGGCTTGAGGGCTATCGCGAGGGTGCCGGTTGGGCTCTTACCGAGAAGCGTACCTACCAGAACCAGGGTTATCAGGATCAGCTCGACGCAGCAACTATCTACAGCCTGCTCGAGAACGAGATTGTACCTCTCTACTACAACAAGAACGAGAAGGGCTACAGCGAGGGTTGGATAAAGGTTATCAAGAACTCTATCGCACAGATTGCTCCTCACTATACAATGAAGCGTCAGCTCGACGACTACTACGACAAGTTCTACTGCAAGGAGGCAAAGCGCTTCGAGAAGCTCGCTGCCGACAACAACAAGCTGGCAAAGGACATCGCACAGTGGAAGGAAGCCGTTGCTGAGCGTTGGGATGCCATCAATGTGGTATCAGCTAACTGGGATGTTCCTGCTACTGGCGCACAGACAGGTGAGACTTACACCATACGCTATGTCATCAACGAGCAGGGTCTCTCTGATGCCGTTGGTCTTGAGGTGGTTAGCGTTAGGACCGACAAGAACGGCGAGGAGCGCATCTTCAACATCCGTCCTCTTGAGGTAGTAGGCCAGGAAGGCAACAACTACATCTTCGAGGGTAAGGTAACTCCAGATGTTGCCGGCAACGTTAAGAGTGCTGTCCGCATGTATCCAAAGAACAGCAACCTGCCACACCGTCAGGACTTCTGCTACGTTAAGTGGTTGGCACTTCCAAATGCATAATCTCTTGATAAAAGCATAATAAGGAAAAGGCTCGACATCATTCAAAACGGTGTCGGGCCTTTCTTCTTCAACTTCTTCAACTTCTCAAACTTCCTTGACTTTCCTCACTTTCGAAAGTCGAGTCTGCTATTTTGTAAACTTTATCCAGTCAACGTCGAGGAATGCAGCATCGTTGCTAACTGAGGAGCGGCAGTTGAAATAGCCTACCTTCGCACCAATCCATTTTCCTTCCTTAACGGTGAACGGAGAACCGAGCTTCCCGAATTTCTTGCCGTCGAGGCTATAGTAGAATTGAGCTGAAGAGGTTATGCCATTGCCAATGCCTGCACTCTTGACCACTGCTCTGACGTAAATATCCTGAGTGGCATGTCGTGGTTGTGGAATGTCGTCAACGGCATAGCGCTGGGTGTAGGGCTTCTCCTGTTCTATCAGAGTCATTGGGATTTCTGCCTCAGTTACTTCTTTGCCTCCCTTCATGGCATTCTTGCATTTTACGAAGCGCATGAAACACCCTTCTTTTGTAGTGACAAATTTTATGGCGGCATAGTCGAGTCCCTTGATTATGAATCCTGCCTCCTCGCCTTTGTTCTTGTTGCCTGGGTTGGGAATGAATTTCAGCTTGGAAGTGACGGTGAAGTTTTCGTCAGGGAACTTCTGCATCAGAGTGTTCTGCATATCGGCGAGATTGACATATCCCTCAGGTTGCTGAATGCCATAGAGGCGGAGCTTTGACTTATTGGCGTCGCAGAAGTACCAATAGTGACTGTATGGACCTTCAAACTGCCACTGCAGGCCGAGGTCGGTTGTGTTGAAGTCGTCGTCTTCCTGTGGCTGCACGCTTGTAGTTGACTTCAATGTAGGTTTCTTCCATTGTGCTACAGGGTCGCCACAACCGTCGCCGTCACGGTCGTCGCCAATTACGAGCCAGTCGTTAATCCATCGGGCAGGCTGAAGATGAACTACACGTCCATAGGCATGCTTGTCCTGAAAATGCAGGAACCAGTCTTCGCCTGCCGGCGTGTCAACCCATGCTCCCTGATGAGGACCATTCACTTTTGACTTGCCCTGTGCCATGCTAACATATTCCTCGTAGGGACCGAAAGGATTGCGCGAGCGGAGTATCACTTGCCAGCCGTATTTCACGCCACCCGCAGGCGACATTATGTAATAATAACCGTTACGCTTATAGAACTTGGTGCCCTCGATGGTAGGCTGGTCCTCATGTCCGTCATATACGATGCGCGAAGGTCCCGTGACTGTTGTCCCGTCGGCAGACATCGGTGCCACAAAGAGCACGGATTTCACTCCTGCCCTCGATCCGGCACATCCGTGTGAGAGGTAAGCCTTTCCGTCCTCGTCCCACAATGGGCAGCAGTCTATCATTCCCTTGCCCGCCTTTACGCATACAGGCTTAGTCCATGTTCCGGAGGGGTCTTGGGTCTTGGTCATGAATAGTCCCTGGTCAGGGTCGCCCCAATAGATGTAGAACCAACCCTCATGAAAGCGTATTGCCGGTGCCCAAACGTAGTTGCCGTGCTGTATGCGCTTGCGCCAGTCGAGGTCTGTCCCGCGGTATTCCGGCAGCACGGGATAGTCGTCGGTTAGTGCCGCTCCTATGATTTTCCAGTTCACGAGGTCTGTACTGTGCAGAATCTGCAACCCTGGGAAGCAGGCGAAGCTGGACGATGTCATATAGTAGTCGTTGCCGGCTCTACACACGTCAGGGTCGGAATAGTCGGCGTTGATGACCGGGTTGCGATACTTTCCCCCTGGCAGGTTAGGATTCCAGGTCGAGGACTCTTGGGCGTTCGATGCCATTGGCGAGCAAACCATTGCCGCCGTTAAGAGTAGATTGATAGTTCTTTTCATTTTTTATTGTAGTTTGGATTATATATTTACTTTAATGTGCTTAAGGTCAGCGTCATTGCTGCTGTTTCCCACCATGATGTCATATTCTCCGCCAACAACTCTCATGGTGTTTGTGGCATTGTCCCATGTCTCGAAATTCTTTTGTGGCATGTCAATCTCCACGTGCTTCGTCTCCCCTGCCTTGATGCTGACGCGTCTGAAACCTCTGAGAGTCTTTATCGGGCCTTCCCCGTCGTCGCTGCGTCGCAGATAGACCTGCACTATCTCGTCTCCGTCGAGTTTCCCGCTGTTGGTCACGTCCACGCATATTTTTCCGTCCTTGTAGGTAGGAGTGCCGAATGAGAATGTCGTGTAGCTCATGCCGAATCCGAACTGCCACAGTGGAGTGCCTGTGAAATAACGATAAGTGCGATTCCTCATGGTGTAGTCAAGGAAATCAGGCAAATCGTCAACAGACTTGTAGAAAGTGATGGGCAGTTTGCCCGAGGGATTGTAGTCGCCGAAGATTACGTCAGCCACAGCCTCACCACCCCTTTCGCCAGGATACCATGCCTGCATTATGGCTTCGCAAGTCTCTGTCTCTGGAACAAGAGCTATGGCAGAGCCGGAGCAATTGACGAAGATCACCTTCTTTCCTGAGTCGTGGATGGCTTTGACAAGGTCGCGCTGGCATTGCGGAAGCTGAATGTCGGTGCGGTCGCCACCCTTGAATCCGTAGGCATCCACCTTCATTTCCTCGCCTTCAAGGCGGGGAGATATTCCGCCGGCAAAGATTACGTAGTCGGCATCGGAAATTTCAGAAAGAATCTCATCCATGGTCTTTTCCTTGTTGGTGAACACGTCGAACTTCATGTGTGCCATGCCGAATATCTGAATGTAGTCAATCTGTATGTCGTATTTCTCTCCTGGCTTCACATTGTATGAGCGCGACCATTTCTGTATGCCATGGGCCTGCTTGAATCTGTCTCTTATCGTGTCGCCGTTGATGATGATGCGATAACCGTCGTCGGCCTCTACCTCGAAAGTCACTGTCTCCTCCCTTTCGGCATTGAACACTCCTTTGTAGCAACCCGAGAAGTTGTCGAGTTCCACTCCGGGGGCAAAGGCTGTGTTGCCGCCGTTGTTCAGGTTTATCGGGCTTGTATATGTGGCTGTGGCATTGGCATTGCCGCTCATCTTGATGTTGTTCCAGTATTTGGCTTCCATTCCTGTCGTTCCAGCGGGAGTGGTCAGTGCAGAGAAGCGGCTTTCCCTCACGGTGTTGCTGACATGTCCGCAACCGTCAACGTATTTCACGCTTCCCTTTCCTTTCATCTTGTTTTCCATTCCCTCAAGAATAGTTACCGTGTGGAGTGGGTAGCCGCTGTAGTTGCCCCATTGCATTACGCTGTCCTTGGCGTTGGGCCCCATCACCACAATCTTCTTTCCGTCCTTCTTCAGTGGCAGCGTGTTGTTGCGGTTTTGCAGCAGCACGATGCTCTTCTGTGCCATTTCGTATGCAAGCCCATTGTGCTTGGCTGAACATAGCCTGTCCTCAGGGATTGAAGTCCAAGGCACGAGATTGTCGTTGTCCAGGTCGCCGAGCCTTATCCTTGCTGTGAGCAGGCGTTTCAGCGACTTGTCTATGGCTTCCATCGTCACCTCACCGTTGGCAAGTGCCTGGGGAATGTTCCTATAGACAGAGCCACATTCCACATCTGTGCCAGACATTATTGCCTTGCCAGCAGCTATTTCCGGAGTCTCCGACACAGCGTGGCAGTCTTTCTTGAAGAAGTCGCTTATGGCACCGCAGTCGCTAACTACGAGTCCCCGGAATCCCCATTCGTCTCTCAAGATACGCTGCAGATAGCGCGTGTTGCCGCAGCAAGGGTCGCCGTCGATGCGTTGGTAGGCACACATCACCTCTGCCACGTCGCCTTCTTGAACGAGAGTCTTGAAGGCAGGCAGATAAGTCTCCCAAAGGTCGCGTTCGGGCAGATCCTCTATGTTGAAGGTGTGCCGGTTCCATTCCGGACCTGAATGTACGGCGAAGTGTTTGGCGCAAGCAAGCAGTTTCCTGTATTTCGTGTCTCTCGGTCCTTGCAGGCCATTGACCACGGCAAGCCCCATGCGCGATGTCAGATAAGGGTCTTCGCCGTATGTCTCTTGCCCTCTTCCCCAACGCGGGTCGCGGAAGATGTTTATGTTTGGAGTCCAGAACGAGAGACCTTGGTAGCGGTTCATCTCGTTCTTCCGTTTTGCTTGGCTGTTCTTTATGCGGGCTTCGTCGCTCACGGCGTCAAAGCAGCGATACAGCAGCCCGTCGTCCCATGAGGCAGCCATGCCCATGGTTATGGGGAAAACCGTTGTATATCCATTGCGTCCCACGCCGTGTAGTGCTTCGTTCCACCATTGGAAACGTGGAATGCCGAGACGTTCTATCTCGTTCGACTGGTCCATCATCAGTATTGCCTTCTCTTCTATTGTGAGTCGGCCTATCAGGTCGTCCGCACGTTGTTCGGGCGAAAGTTTAGTGTCTTGGTAAGGCATTATCGACTGTGCTGAAGTTCCCAGTGCCATAGACACAAACAGTGTGGTTAAAGCAATATTCTTCATTCTTAGCAATTCGTTTTTGTTAATAATAGATTGTGATGTCAAGTAGTTTTGACATTTTGTGCAAATATACTGCTTTTTCCCGATATGGCAAAGGAATAGTGTTAAAATTGTGCTCTTCAGATAAAAATATCGCCGAAAGTTTCTTCGTTTCAGATAATATTTGTACCTTTGAGGCGGATTTCCACTCTGGCGAGCCATTGGCTCCAAAAGAGGATTTCCAAGACATTGTGGGTAAAACAGAAGCATTCGCTATTATTCGCGTTCAGCCAAAAGCGTAGGAAACTTTCATGGATATAACGTAACAAGAATAATATGTGACAGGGTGTCCGTAGATATACGGTTGCCTTAGTTGATTATATTAGCAATGCATTCACGCAATAGGCGTGATGCATTCTTATAATTGACTGAGGTTTCCTTTCCTACGCTACCTCAAAGCTGAACGCAATAAGGTGCATCGCGCCATTATTGTGTCTCGGCGTGAAGAATGGTGAAATTCTGAAAACTAAAACCGCAATTTTGTATTGATTTTTTAATTACTAAATAAAACGATGATGAACAAATTTTATTTATTTCTATTTCTTCTCCTGTATGCAACAGCGGGAATGACTGCGGAAAAGAAGAACGCGGTGATATTTTGGTACACTAATGGAGAGAAACTCACGTATCTTCTTAACACAAATCCAGAACTGACATTCTCTGGAGAGGACATCGTAATCACGGCCAATGGAACATCGGTGACATATAAAAGCACATCGATAGAAGGGTTGTCGTTTGAGAAGGTGGACGATACGGCTATAGATGCTGTAATTTCAAACAGCCAACAGTCAATAATGATGGATAATGGGATGATAAAATGTATGATGCTTCCGGCATATTCTATCGTAGAAATAGTAACAGCCGATGGACGCACTATCATCTCGGGCAAAGCAGATTCCGACGGATGTTTCTCTGTAGAAACCAGCCATATTGGCTCAGGAATATATATCATAAAGACTAAGAGAGGGAACTTAAAAATACAGAAATAGACTATGAGAAAACTATTAACAATAATTATGTTCGTCATGACAGCTGGATGTCTGCATGCTCAGAACGGTATTTACATAAAGATGGCCGATGGGCGTACATTCTGTTTTTCAAAAGACAAAATTCAGAAACTGTCGTTCAAAAGCGAAGGGCAGATGCAAGTGGAAACGACCGACGGACAGACACACGCCTACAATATTGAGGAAATAAAAGATGTACCGATGACCGATAAGGCTGTGACTAAACCGGGTAATGCAGTTGACTTAGGACTAAGCGTAATGTGGGCAAGTTGCAACATAGGAGCAACACAGCCAGAAGAATATGGATGTTATTATGCTTGGGCTGAGACAGAAAGCAAGGAGCAATACACCCATGATTCCTACAAATGGTACAACGGTAAAGGATATACACTGACAAAATATTGCATAAGCCCTTCATACGGAACAGTGGATAACAAAGTAGAATTAGAACTTGACGATGATGTGGCTTACAAGCAATGGGGTAGCTACTGGCGCATACCATCGAGCAAACATTTCGAAGAGTTGATAAACAAATGCGAATGGGAGTGGACTGTCGTTAACGGTATTAAAGGCCAAAGAGTTACAGGACCAAATGGCAACAGCATCTTTCTGCCTGCAGCAGGATGGATAGAAGGAACAGAATACAACAAATATAATCCAGCACCGAACTGGGCACGATACTGGTCGTCAACGCTCAACGATGCAGACAACCGAGTAAGTTATTGTTTAAATTTTAGCTCCGGATTTAAAAAAGTGGACGATTGGTTTTTACGAGAATACGGTATGCCTGTGCGCCCAGTATATACAGAATTTGAGGAAAAAGAAGAACTCCCAACACAGCCTACCGAAGGTGATGCCATTGATATGGGATTGAGCGTGATGTGGGCAAGTTGCAACATAGGAGCAACACAGCCAGAAGAATTCGGAGAATGCTATGCTTGGGGAGAGACAGAAGAAAAAGAATCGTACACACACCGAACATACGAATTCTACGATGGAACTGGCTACTTCAAAAACATAGGAAGCAATATATCAGGAACACAATATGACGTGGCAAGAGCAAAACTCGGAGGAACATGGAGAATGCCCACGGCAGATGAGCTTCAGGAACTTTGCGACAAATGCACCTGGCGATGGACAAGCCATAACGGAGTGTTCGGTTATCTCGTAACAGGTCCCAGTGGCAACAGTATCTTTTTGCCTCCTACAGGATACAAATATGATACTGAATACTACGAAAAAGGACTGCGTGGAGGTTATTGGAGCACAACAATTAGAGACAACACCAATGAAGCATCGGGACTGAGCTTCCCAGGAGCATTCAGTCAAAAGGGATATTATCTCACCAACTTTGGGCGTCATTACGGTCACTTTGTACGTGCGGTAAAAGACTAATGAGCGAATGAATGGGGGACAGCCACTGTACACAATGCGACCAGAGGGACTTGACCCACAATGTTAATCGTGGGCGGTGTCTGTCTTATGTCTAAGTTTGAAGGAGGGCAATTGAAAGCCCCCGGTGCATCGCGCATCGGGGGCTTTGCTTTGAGTTCTTAAATGTATGAATTACCGCTTTGTCATACACGAAATGACGCGGCTTGTAGTTCCTTTGCTATTTTCGGTTGCAATAGATTTTTAGTTATGAAGTGATGCCAACCTGTTTGAACCTGACATCATTGGTGAGAGACCTTATGCCACTGCACCGCAACTCTGGTGTGTTAATCCGGATATCACAGTCAACTACCAAAATGTTGCCTTGGGGTGTCTTGATAACATTTTCATCGTGCATATCACTCAAATATAGGTGTGGAGTCGCATAAGTCCAATTCTTGGGATTAATGAGTTTAAATCCTAATGATTCTACATACTTTTGTATTTCAACCTCCGAAACCAAAGAACCATGAATGAATTGTTGTTGAACGAGAATTTGAAATTCACCCTCAGTGGTTGCTCCATATCCAATGACTGTCATCTTTGTAGAGGGAAACAGTGTATTGTGAAGAGTGATACGGTCAAAAGCCAACATAGGAAGCACAAAATAATCGAGTCCTATTCTTTTTACAATAGATGCTCCATTGTCATAGACATGCGCCTCACCACCTTCTGCAAGTTGGACTCCGAAAATGTTTTCAAATTCATTATCTACATTGTCTGTCCAGCATCCAACAGCCCTTGCCCATTGCTCAATCACTATAGCTTGCGCCGCTGCTTGTTGCTGTTCTCTTTTGAAACTGTGTTCTGGCGCAGTGAGTTGATTTGCTGGAGCTTCTGCTCCCGCGAGTATGGATGCAATGACATGTAAAGTACCTCCAACTGCACAGCCAAGCTGTTCGTCTTCTGTGTAGCGTTTGAATAAAAGTTGTCCATTGATGAATTGTTTTGCATATTCTTCTAATTTATTTAATCCTTCTCTATCGAATCCATTTCGGATAATTGCTGATATTGAAGTCCAAAAATCTTTATTGTCCATAATTTTTCACCATACAAAATGTTTGTGAGCGACCTGTCACAACGGGAATTTCCCTGATTGCTGTTGCCATAATATGTAATTTGAATGTTTAACCGCTGCAAATATACGCATTAATCCCGGATTTGCAAAGGAATTTGCGGAAAATAACTCTTTTTCTTGGAAAAGTGCGCGAAAATGTTGTTCTTTCACTTGTAATGAAGGGTCAGAGGGATAGGTGCTCTGACCCATTATATTACTTGAGTGTTTAACATTGGGCTATATCAATGTGAAGTCTATGTCGAGGGAACTTGGTATTTGGAAGGAGAATTTGGTTTGGTCGTTAGTGCTTGTGAGTGAGAAATCGCACATGCTTATAATATCCATACCAATCAGCATATCAATATCTTGTAACGATGCAATTTACAGGTCTTTTGTATGTTGAGGTAAATGCGACTGGTTTCATGTCAGAAAGAAACTCTTGAACGGTAAGTTACTGTGTATGCACTGTCCCCTGGAGTGCACAACTGGACGAGGAAATTGCCAAGCCCGAAACGGTCTTTGCCATTATAGTATGCCTCGCCAATGCTGTTGAATGCACCGACGACTTTGTCACCAACAATCATAACGTATTTCCCATCATACAAGGGAAGCAATTCGCTTTGGTGGTCTAAATAGTATTTGAATTCCTTATCAAGCATAATCTTGTTTTTTGTGCAAATATACGCATTAATCCCGAATTTGCAAAAGAATTTGCGGAAAATATGTCTTTTTCTTGGAAAAGTGCGCCAGAATGTTGTTCTTTCACTTGGCTTGAACAGGGGACAGACACCGTTCACAATTATAATCGTGGGCGATGCCTGTTTTATGTCTCAGTTTGCTGTAGAACAATTGAAAGCCCCCGGTGCATCGCGCATCGGGGGCTTTGCTTTGAGTTCTTAAATGTATGAATTACCGCTTTGTCATACACGAAATGACGCGGCTTGTAGTTCCTTTGCTATTTTCGGTTGCAATAGACACTAGTGGATTGAACAGGAGGACAGACACCGTTCATCACTCTATTTATATCCAATTGTTTGTATAATGTTTGTGAAAACTCCATTATTATTCCCGAAAAGAGTAGGCTTTTTGAAATAAATTATAAACTTTGCATCCAAAATAAAAAAATATGGATAGAATATCATATTGGAAAGATTTGGCAACATATGACATAGATACGGCAGAAGCGATGCATGTTACGCGACGCTGGCTCTATGTCGGCTTTATGTGTCATCAAGTTCTTGAGAAGATAATCAAGGCATATTGGTGTAAAACTCAGGATACTGATCCTCCCTATATTCATAATCTTTCGAGATTGGTAAATGGTTGTAATTTAAGAGTGTTGATGTCTGAGTCACAATTATTGTTTATCGACCAAATCCACTAAATATTGAAGCGAGATACCCAGAGTATAAGGAAGCCCTTCTTTCTGCTCTCAGCAAAGAGAAGTGTCGTGAAATAATTGACTTGACAAAGGAGATGAAGTTATGGATAGAGACAATGCTATAAGAATCGCAAGACAATACAAGGATGCCATCTCAGGGCATTTCAAGCCTACCAAGGTGTATCTCTACGGGTCGTATAGTAAAGGCACCCAGCGCGAGGATAGTGATATTGACATTGCCGTAGTTGTACCTAAGATGGTGGGCGACTGGTTTGCCAATGTACCTTTGTTATGGACAGCGAGCAGAAAAATCAATGACCTCATAGAGCCTGTATTGATTGAGGAATGTCATCCGTCGCCTCTATATGAGGATATAATGAAAACTGGTATTCAGATATGAAGAATATTAACATTCCATTAATGGGTCGGATGGACAGGTTCTCTGACCCTTTATGATTGTTTAAGATTGGGCTACATCAAAGTGAAGTCTATGTCAAGGGAACTCGGTATTTGGAAGTTTATCACTAAATGGTTAAAAAACAGTTATTATTACAGTCTGTGCAACCTATAAGTTGCATATTTCGTTGTTTGTTTGTATATTTGCGAACAAAATGTTTCTAATATGAGATTTGTTAGAACTGTACCCGTATATTATATTTGACCAAGATAGTTTTATTGATTTATTTGAGGAGGACTGACTATGAAAGAAAAGACGTTGAACTTTTTGGAGGCTCATCTAAGCGACACGCCTTCAACCTTTGTAGAAGGTGCAAATTTGCGCAAGGAAAACGAAACGTGGCTAAGGTGGTCGCGTAGAGTCGCTTTGTGTATCGTAGATTACATGCAGGAAAATTCTTTGACTCGTTCAGACGTTGCCGAAAAGCTTGGAGTTTCGCCGCAATATGTCAGCCGCATACTGTCGGGAAATACGAACTTCTCGTTCAAGAGTATTGCTGAGATTGAGAGAAAACTCGGCATATCCTGTATGGAATCAGTGGGGACGCACACATCTTCAACATACTGTCCTTGCGTAGTGCGTCACAATCGTCAGCATCTTCATAGCCTGCCTGAATCTGGAACACGCGTTGGGTCACCATCTCTTGAATACTATGTACAATCAAGTCCTCATTCCGCCATTCCTGAATATGAGAACACAGACGAGACAGGAAACCCTTCTTCAAGTTTACTCCATGAAGAAGGTGCAGACCGCCTAAAGAAGATAAATCCGGAGCTGTAAATGACACCTCAACCGGCTTTTTTAAGTCCTCAAACTGAAATAAATCGAGTTGGACTTGCATATTTGATTTCTTTTGTTGTACCTTTGCACATGAGAACGTTATGTATTATTTTGATTATTAGAGCATTCAAAGAGAACGTTTTTCTTGGATTATGCAAGAAAAACGTTCTCTTTTTTTATATCCGTGAATAATTTAGGTTAGTGACGTAAAAATCACTTGATGTCAATTGTTGAAACAAGGTTTTACACTTTCTATTGAGGAAACGTTTCCTGCCACTTGAGGCCATCCGTCAATCCAATCGACCTTGTCCATGAATACCTGACGCCCTGCATCAGGGTCTGCCATAAGGTAGCCGTGGTAAATCATCCAGTCCTGACCTTTGTCGTCAGTTATGAATTCAGAGTTGTGACCTGGTCCTGCCACGAAGCTGTTGCCGTGGAGCAGCACTTCGAAGGCACCGTCGAGCATGCTCTTTCCGTCCTTTGTGAGATATGGACCGAAAAGACTTTTTGAGCGTCCGTAGATGACGCGATACGTACTTTTTGCACCTTCACAGCAAGAACCTGCCGAACCGAAGAGGTAATAATAGTCGCCACGTTTGTGAATGTAGGTTGCCTCCATTTGTTCGCCGGCAATCTTCTGTAGTTTCGACCCAGGCTTTATTGCCAGTCCGTCGTCGGTAAGCTCTATGCCATATATGCCTCGGAATGATCCCCAGAAGAGATATTTCTTCCCGTTGTCTTCAATGTAGAACGCATCGATGCTGTTCTTCACGCCTATTTCTTCGCTGATGAACATTGCTCCGTGGTCGGTGAATGGACCTTGTGGGTTGTCGGACGAAGCAACGCCGATGCCGCATGTCCACTCGCCACCCCATTCCGATTTTGCGTAGTATAGCACGTAGCGGCCGTTTATCCTGTTGATGTCGGGAGCCCATATTCCACCGTTGGGATTCCATTGTGGACGGGTTGCATCGGTAAAGGCTGTTCCCACAAAGCTCCAGCTGACGAGGTCGGAGGAACGGTAGATGGGCAGGTTGCGTATGTCTTCAGTGGCATAGAGGTAGAAGAAGCCGTCGTCGGCTTTTACCACAGTGGGGTCGGGCAGTGAGAGAGGTATGATAGGGTTCTGAAACTTCTCTTTCTTCACTTGCTCGTTTCCTTGGGGCTGCCCGTCATCAGTCGACGAGCAGCCTGTGGAAGTTAATATACCTAACGTAATAGAAACTAAAAAACTAAGTGTCATGCGTGTTTTCATTCTTTTAAACTTGTTGTAAATTCACATGATGAATTACCAACCAGGGTTCTGAATGAGGTTTGGATTGCGCTCAATCTCAGCCTGTGGTATGGCGAACAGCTTCACATGGTCGCCAATGTAGGCGTTTGTGTAGCGTTTTGTTCCCCATATCTCGGTCATGCCGTTGGCACCGTTGAGGTCGTCGGGATTAGACACCGACATGCGGTTGCTTCCAATCTTTCTGTCAATCCAAGTGTCCCATCGCAGCTGTTTCCAGTAGAGCTGTCCTTCGCCGCACAGTTCCCAACCGTATTCGTTGCGAATGCGCTGGCGCATGTCGTCCTGCCCCTTCACCATTGTCCATTCGTTGCTGTTGAGGAGTGCGAGTCCCGGAATGCGTCCACGAACAATGTTGACATACTTGACGGCATCGTCGGTCTTGCCTTGTTCGTTGAGAGCCTCTGCCAATGAGAGCAGTGCTCCGGCATAGCGGAAGATAGGTGTGTCGATGTCGCTGTTCAGACCGTTCTTCGTCTCGCGTCCTTCCGGCACATACTTGCGCCAGAGGTAGTAGAAGCGGTCGTTGGTGTCGGTGCGGAGGTCGTATGGCGCTGCATTGTCAGAGCCGATGTAAGGCCAGCGCAGAGTGTAGTCCCAGCAGTCGGCTGTGGCGCCTCCCTTGTAAGTGGAGTAGGGAGTGATGAAGTTCATCAGCATACGTGGGTCGCGGTCCTTGTATATCTGGAGTATGCGCTCTTCGTTGCCTTCCTTGTCGTATTTTGACATGTCGGAGCCGTAGGTTGTCATCTGCTCGTAGCCTGCCTTTAGCTTAGGGTCGGCAGAGTTGGGGTCGAGACCGTTGCGCAGGAAGTATACAGAGCGTTCCTTCGGCGACATTGCAGAGTAGCCAGGTATTGCCTCGTCGTAGTCGAACGGCTTGCCGTTGGCATATTCGTAGGAGTCGACGAAATATGGGTTTGGAATGAGGTTGTTCCAGCATCCGAAGCCGTCGGCGGTATAGGTCACGCGGTTGCCCTGCGTACGAGCGAGGAGCGACCCCATTCCTTCGTCTTCGCAATACTGATACTGGAAGATGTACTCGTCGTTGCGCTCGTTTGCAGCCTTGAACATGCTCTTGTAGTCGGGGAACAACTGGAAGCCCATCTGTGTTATTGCCATGAAGTCGGCAGACGCCTTTTCCCACTGGTTGAGCCACATGTAGACCTGTCCGCGCAGATAGTATGCGCAAGCCTTTGTGACGCGGCCATAGTTCTTGTCGGAAGTGGCATACTTGTTGGGCAGGTTAGGCTCGGCAATTGCCTCGCTGCAGTCCTGCAGTATGAGCTCCCATACCTCTTCGGCAGAGCTGCGTGCCTTGTTGTCCTCGCCGTATTCTACAGGCTCGGTGTAGATGGGCACTCCTCGCCACAGCACGTTAGCCCTATAGTAAGCCCATGCCCTTAGGAACTTGCACTCGGCAATGTCCCTTGCGCGCTCCTCCTTCGACATGGCTTCGCATTTGTCGAGATTGCAGATGACGTTGCTGGTGCGATAGATTTCCTCGTAGAGTCGTTTCCACCAGTCCCTGAATCCCCAGTAGGTTGAGTTGCAGCGTCCGCGGCACCAGTCGTAGCCGCCCCAGTTGGCGTCGAGGTCGCACACGTCGGTGGCGGCGTCGAAGTTCTGCCAGTCGGGACATTCGCCCTGATGCTCCCAGTAGAAGCGGTCGTAGACTCCGTTTACCACGGCGTTCGCCATGTTGTAGGTACTCCACACCAGTTCGGTGCCGACACGGTCGGAAGGTTGCGTGTCGAGGAAGTCGGAAGAACAGGCAGTGAGTGCTGTTCCTGCTGTGGCGGCAACGACACCGCACACTATATGTTTGATGATTCTTTTTTTCATAATCGAGTTATTGTATATATGTTGTTGAAATGTTAGAATGTAAGATTCACACCGAATGAGAATTGTCGCATTGTGGCATAGCCTTCACCCGAACGCATTTCTGGGTCGAGGCCAGGGAAGCTGGTGATGGTCCATAGGTTCTCGCCAGAGAAATAGACGCGTAGATTCTCGGCATAGAACTTGTTGGAGATGCTCTTCGGCAGAGTGTAGCCAATGGTGAGGTTGCGCAGCTTGAGGTAGTCGCAGCTGTAGAGGTGGAGCGTGTTGTCGAGCGCATCACTCATACTTGGATTCTCAAGCGACATGCGTGGGTTGGTTGAGCTGAGGTTGGTGCGTGGGTCGGTAGGATTCTCAGGGTCGTAGAAGTAGTGGTCGTCGGCAATCCACTGAGGTATTGACAGGCCAAAGACAACGTTGGAAGAGTTCTGTCCTATCTCGCGCCAGTAGGTCGAGAAGCCTGTTGCACCGCCCCAGTTCATCGACATGTCGAAGCCCTTCCACTCGGCGTGCATCTGTATGCCGAAGTTGAACTTTGGAACCATCGACTCGCCAGTGAACTTCTGGTCGTAGTTGCCGCCATAAACCTTGTCGCCGTTGGTGTCGGCATAGATGTACTCACCATACCAGATGGCATTCTTAGCCACGTTGTGCTGAGGCTCGAACTTGTAGCCTGCTGCAATCATGTCCTGCACCCACTTGAGGTCTTTCTCG
The DNA here is from genome assembly GCA_029218445.1 of Prevotellaceae bacterium. Lineage (GTDB taxonomy): Bacteria > Bacteroidota > Bacteroidia > Bacteroidales > Bacteroidaceae > Prevotella. Next base: position 19,506 of record JAQXRI010000032.1, read on the forward strand.
GTTCGTATCATACCGTCGCGTGGACCACCGTTAGGATTCACGGCTCCGTTGGCGTCGTAGTATGTTCCGTTGCCTGAATAGATAGGATAAACGTAGAACTCGTTCATCATGTGGCCTTCGACGAGTCGCTCACGACCACCCGACGACACTTCTCCAAGGTTTGAGTAGTAGACATTGGGGTCTGGATTGTTTGGATCAGCTCCCCAACCCTCTATGTATGCTCCCTTGTAGTCGGTGACGCGGTTCTTGTTGAACGAACCATTTACCGATATGCCATAGCTCACTTCGCCTATGCGGTCTTCCCAGCGCAGTGTTGCCTCGAATCCCTTGTTGCTTACGCCTGCAAGGTTCTGCAGTGGAGCCACCTTGTCGCCGAAGGTGTAGCCGATGGAAGGACGATAGAGAATGCCTGATGTGCGCTTGTCGTAGTAGTCGAACACTCCCGACAGACGTCCGTTAAGTGTTGTGAAGTCGAGACCTACGTTGAATGTCTTTGTCGTCTCCCACGTAACGTTCATGTTAGGCAGATATTTCAGATAGAAGCGTGGCACCTTCTGTCCGCCCATTGTGGTGTAGCCGGTCTCGTACCATGACTGATATGCATAGTTGTCTACCGACGAGTTACCCAGCTTACCGTATGACACCCTTAGCTTCAGGTTGTCGAATGCGCTGAGGAACGAGTTCTTTGCGAAGGCTTCCTCGCTGATGCGCCAACCTGCCGAAGCTGATGGGAAGAATCCCCAGCGATTGTCGGGCGAGAAGCGTGACGAGCCGTCGTAGCGGAAGTTTGCCTCGACGAGATAGCGCGAGTCGTAGGCATAGTTGAGTCGGCCGAACCATGAGCGGTAGGTGTAACCCGTGAAGTTGCCCCTGATGTATTCCTCTGATGTGAAGGTGTTGAGGTCGGAGATGGAATCGTCTATCATGCCCATCTTCTTCACGTCGGTGAAGCCGTCGCTGTTCTTGCCTTCCTCGAAGCCCACGAGTGCTCCTAC